>JAISCG010000168.1 GCA_031265715.1 Holosporaceae bacterium
TTATAGTGGTTTTCTGTAGCCTGCCGGAGGGATGGCCGAGTGGCTGAAGGCAGTGGTTTGCTAAACCGCCATACGGTTGAAAAGCCGTATCGAGGGTTCGAATCCCTCTTCCTCCGCCAGCAGAAATCTCAATCCGGAGAGATGGCCGAGCGGTTTAAGGCGCACCCCTGGAAAGGGTGTACACGGGGAACTGTGTCGCGAGTTCGAATCTCGCTCTCTCCGCCAGGGTTTCGCGGGATATCGCAGTAGGTTTTATTAAAATAAATATTATTCAATTTTGCTTAAAAATTATATCAATTTTGTTGTATTTGATTCGTTTCCGTCCCGATTTCTCCAAAAATCTCTCTCCGGTCTCCAAAATCGCGTATTTGGAGATAGTCGTAGTTCCGACATAAATTTGTTGAAAATTGAATGCATCTGCGTAACCGATTGTAAAACTGACAAAACCGGTTCGGAGAGTGGAGATGGTAGGCGAGTGGAAAAAATAACGAGGGTTACGACCGATCGCATCGATTGTGCTGACACAGCGCTTTTTGTCTGATTTTAGTTCGCAAAGGATGTCGTGGAGGCGAAGCATTTATTTTTGCGACCGGAGTCGAATCTCCAAAGATTTCAGATATAAGATGGGCAAATTTATACTCTTTGATAGTTGGCAGTTTTTTTGTTTGCATTTTTTTAAAATATTTTTTGAATTTTTACCTTTTGTTAAATTTTGTGAAGTATGATGGTCTGTAATGGTAATTTAAAATGTTTTTTGTGAAAATATATTTTAAATTTGTAAAAGGAGAAAAATAATGACGCTCAAAAAAACAGTATTATGCAGTCTGCTTGGAATTTTTTTAATGACCGAAACCAGCGAAGCAAGAGTCACACAAGAAGTTGCTGAAGCAACTGTATCATATCTGATGCGTGCTGCTGGAATACCAATAACACAACGGACGGTAATGCATCGAGAAGCCATAATTGATATGTTATACACTGACGATGGCCAGAGACAGATGGTGAATTGGGCAAAAGATGGAATTTTTCCACCAAGGCTTGGAGCAGGTGGATTATTTAGGTCTGCTAACACATATAATGATCAGAATTTTAGGGATAACGGTTTACAGCTGCTTTTTCCTTGCGCCACTACTGGAACGTTTTCTTCTTTTGCTGCTCATCAGTCAAGACTGGGATTTCATGCTCTCAGTAACCAATTAGCAGTAGTCAATGGCTTATTGGCTGCTTTGAAAAAACCTACCGGTAACAAGCCAAAATCAGCAAAAAACTTTAAAAAAATTGATCAAATTTATGCGAATATTTGTGGTGAAAATTCAATAGACACACAGCTCGCATTTGTACTATTTATTCTTGATATCTGCGATACTGCTGATCAGGTTTTAAATATTCTTGATGCTGTGCGGCTAGTCGGATATAATAAGGATGCTGTAACAACAGCAATTACTGGAAACCATAATGAATACGATCACAGACCAGTTTCCGCAACTTCTGTGGGCGGACATGGAGATTGTGTACAAACATTATACCGACACCTGATCAATATTGCTGTTCAGAATGATCTGACTAATCCGAACAATTACAATGTAAGTCATCTTCCAGATGCTTTGCAGGATTATTACGCAGAAGTTTATGGGCAGAGAGGTGATGTTATTAATGTTGATACAAAAATGATAACTGAAGCCGGGAAGATGGATTTGGGAGATCATGATCGTTGGAGCAACAAGCTAGCGAGTGTAGTAGTTGCAAAGGCTGGAATAGCTGTGCCAGAGGCAATTGTTGCAATTAGCAGGGGGAAAATGGCAAACATTGCTGAAGAACTACCTCGAATGTATCAAATTAATCCTGGCACCCAGCAACCTCAGCTATCAGTTTTTAGCGTTCGCGCTACAGATGCATATCGTGATTCAGCTTTAGTTCCTGCCATTGGAAACACTGTAACAACAGGGGAAACGGCTAGAATAGAAAATGCGCTTAACGCTTTGGACGGAAGATGTGAGGGAGGCGAAAAACGTTTTATAGTACATATAAACAATAATGCAGGCGATATTGCGCAATTGGCTCAGAGCATTCAGCTGCCTAAAATAAAAACAAGTAGTGGAATTATATCCACAGATACAGTGATACAAATTGCTGATCGGCTATGGAACCGCACGATCACAATCGGTGTTGCGGGAGACCATGCGGAAATTGCGAGTATTCAGCAATATTAATTATACGCTTTTTTGATAAGTTTGCTTTTACACAAAGCTGTTTCAAAACACCAAAAGCACCCGAGTATATGACAAATCTCAGGTGCTTTTGCAAAAACATAAATTCTTCCTTGTCAAAGAAGTTCTTAGCTAAAATTTACAACCCCTCTGATTTTATTCGGCGTTTTCCTTCGTCATTGCGAGAAGCGAAGCGACGAAGCAACCCGGATTTTAAATTTGCTTAAATTAGAACTCCGGATCGCTTCGCTACGCTCACAACGACAACGGAAAGGTTATCGTTAATATTGCGAGAGACGATCCGAGGTCAAGAAATCCCATCAATATTTCGCTGAATTTTTAGAACAAAAGAAAATTAGATAGGTGGCAAGCAGCTAAAAATCATTTTTTTCACTGATGAAATCATCTTCATTGTCCTCAGCCGGTGGATAATATTTATAATATCCTTTTTCATAATCGTTCCAATAAACAGAATAATGAGCTCCGCCTCCGCCGCACTGATGATTAGCAATCGTAGCCAGCATGCGTCCATACCTGTAATAATCTTCACTGCCGTTATCAACAACAACATCTGCGAATCTCACATGGGTATAATTTCCGTACGGCCTGCCGTGTTTGCACACCAACTCTACCAGTTCTTCCATTTCCTTTCTTTCTTCAAGAACACGGGGAAGTAGTTCATTTATTTTTGTTTTTACTTCACCGTCCGGCGCAAGATGAGACCATCTGTCGGTTACCAGAGTACTTATTCCGTCTTGAGTATTATTATCTGCCATAATTCCTACCGCGCTTACTTCACCAAACAATACCGCCGCAGCGCAGCACGCACCACACACATCTCTCACCATATCACGAAACATCATAACAACCTCCTAAAGTTTCAACAATTACGAAACAAACAACGAGACGACGCAAATCATTCGAAAAACTGATGAAACCCAGAGGGCATTGACTGAAGCTCTCTGCCACCGCTTTCATCATCTTTCCTAAAGCATCGCTCGACCTTTTTTACAAACCACACAAAAACCACTAATACTGAGTTCATCGTAGCGTAAATATTTTCTGAGCACAAGGACTATATTAACGAAAAATTAACCTTTCCCGTTGTTGTATCGGAGAAAAATATACTCTCAATATAGTAAAAACCGCATGACAATTCGATTGATTTTGTCGAAAATCTGCCTTATCTCTCCGTAGGATGCGGTGTTGCCGGCGTTTGCCGACTTGTTACTTCTCTTTTTGGTTTCGGGTTAA
>JAISCG010000099.1 GCA_031265715.1 Holosporaceae bacterium
CTTTGTTCGTTTGAAAAGCTATATATTGACCGCAAAACGAACGCTGAAGTGTGTGCTCGATTCTATCGCTGCGCTGTTCCCAAATTCCTTCCATTTATTGGCATAGCTGAGTAGTAACAAAAAAACTTTTCAGATCAACTTGCTCCGCTTTTAAACGAGGACTGCGAATTATAACTAATTCCTTGTTTTATCTCACTTTTTCTCATGCTTTGTGGATGTCCCTATGATGCAATGGGTGGTAAGGCGCCTACCTCAAAAGTATGTTCTTCTGCATTTGAAAAATTCGACCGGCGCCTTCCCTGGCGTAGCTGATCATTTTCGCCAACTGATCGACGTCAAAAACGCCGTTTTCCCCGGTTGCCTGTACCTCGACCAGATCTCCGGTGTCGATCATCACAAAATTTGCATCGACTTCTGCTTGAGAATCCTCAGAGTAATCCAAATCCGTGACGATTTCTCCGTTGACTTTTCCGCAGGAAACGGCGGCAACAAGATGTTGAAACGGATTATGTCGCAATTTCAATTTCTTAACGGCCAATCCAAGGGCAACGCAGGCTCCGCAGACGGACGCGGTTCTTGTCCCTCCGTCGGCTTGGATCACGTCGCAGTCTATTTTTATCTGGCGCTCTCCCAGAATGGTCAGATCCGTGGAAGCTCGCAGGGATCGCCCGATGAGTCGTTGAATTTCGTGAGTCCTTCCGGTCTGTTTTCCCTTGATTGCCTCTCTTTCGGTTCGCGGTTGCGTTGAACACGGCAGCAGCGAATATTCGGCCGATATCCACCCTTGCCCCGTTCCTTTCAGAAAAAACGGAGTTTTATTTTCCACGGTTGCAGCGCACAGTACCTTCGTTTTTCCGAACGATATCAGGCAACTTCCCTCCGAATCTTCCAAATAATTCGGAATAATTTCAATTTTTCGCAATTCATTGTTCGCCCTTCCTGAATTTCTCATAATTTTCTCCTGATTTTTACATCAACAGTATTGCAGTTACTCTATCATAATGCAATCAGGTTCGAAGCTTACCACCCGTCTCATTTAATTGAGCGTTTGCACAAAAGAAGTTAGGGGCACCGTCGAGTTCGTTGATTAGGACGGAGGGGGTCATGTCTTAAATTGTATGCCGGAGGTTAGGGGTCGAAATTCTTTTCTCTAAAAAAACTTAAATTTTTCATTTGCGGAGAGATTGAATTTTTATCGACAAAGATGTAGAATCAGGCGTTTTAAGCAGGTGAAGATTTATGGCAGGCAGCGTTAATAAAGTGATTTTGCTGGGGAATCTCGGGAGAGATCCGGAAGTAAGAGCAATGCAGGACGGAACAAAAGTGGTTTCGTTTTCTTTGGCAACATCAGAGTCTTGGAAAGATAAAGTTTCCGGCGAGAGAAAAGATCGAACGGAATGGCACCGAATTGTGGTGTTCAATCCGAATTTAGCGGAGGTATGCGAAAAGTACTTGCACAAAGGCTCCAAGGTCTATGTGGAAGGACAATTGCAAACAAGAAAATGGCAGGATCAGCAGACCGGTGCGGACAGATACACCACGGAAATTGTTATTTCGAGATTTCGCGGAGAGATAACGATGCTGGATTCACGATCGGACGGCGATGCAGTCTCCGGTTCTTCAATCAACGATAAAGCTTCCGGAATAGACGACGATATTCCGTTTTAAATATTTCGTTTGGTATCCGTAGGTTTGTAGTGGAGAATTTTTGGTGACAATCGAAAATGATGCTGTAGTTCCGGTGTTACTCGAAGACGAGATGCGGAAATCGTATCTCGACTATGCGATGAGCGTGATCGTATCTCGTGCCCTTCCGGACGTGCGAGACGGGTTGAAGCCGGTTCAACGACGCATAATATATAGTATGGTTGAATGCGGTTGCGATTATGACAAACCGTTCAGGAAGTCTGCCCGCATCGTCGGTGACGTCATGGGTAAATATCATCCCCACGGAGATTCGGCGATATATGAGGCAATGGTGCGCATGGCTCAGCCTTTTTCCATGGGAGAAATGCTGGTAAAAGGTCAGGGAAACTTCGGGTCGATGGACGGAGATCCGGCCGCTGCGATGCGATACACCGAGGCTAAACTTTCGAAAATTGCCCATAAGCTGACGGAAGATTTATATTTTGATACGGTGGATTTTCAACCGAACTATGACGAAACTCTGAAAGAACCGAGATTACTTCCGGCACGTTTCCCGAACATTTTGGTCAACGGCGGCGGAGGTATAGCCGTCGGTATGGCGACGAATATTCCGACCCATAATTTGGGAGAGGTCATCGACGCATGTCTCATGATGATCGACAATCCGGATGTATCCTTCGACGGGATTATCAACGTCATTAAAGGACCGGATTTTCCGACCGGAGGAACGATTATCGGTCGCGGCGGAATTTTTTCGGCGTTCAAAACCGGGCGCGGTTCGGTGATAATGCGGGCATGCTCAAAAATCGAAGAAGTTCGCAAAGAGCGCCAGGCGATCATCGTTACGGAAATTCCTTATCAGGTTAACAAGGCAAAGATGATTGAAAAAATCGCGAGTCTTGTGAACGAAAAAATCATCGAGGGAATTTCGGATTTGCGCGATGAATCGGATCGTGACGGAATTCGCGTTGTCATCGAACTGAAAAAAGACGTGAATGCGGACGTTGTGCTGAATCAGCTGTACAGAAATACGCCTCTTCAAACATCTTTCGGAATCAATATGTTGGCACTGCACGACGGTCGTCCGAAATTGATGAATTTGATGGAAATCCTCCGGGCGTTTCTTGATTTTCGCAATGAGGTTATCGTTCGTCGAACGGTATTTGAGCTGAACAAAACCCGGGATCGCGCGCACATATTGATCGGATTGGCCATAGCCGTCGCAAACATCGACGAAGTAATCCGGATTATAAAATCGAGCGAAGATCCGGCGACCGCAAAACGAATTCTCATGAATAAAGAGTGGCCGGCTGAGGACATCGAGCCTTTGATTCGTCTCGTGAATGATCCGAACAGCATCTACGAAAACGGCGTGTGTAAGCTCACGGAAATTCAGACACAGGCGATTTTGGATTTAAGATTACATCGTTTAACCGGTTTGGAAAGAACAAAAATCTCCGACGAATTAACGCAGCTGGCGAAAAAGATAACGGAGATTCTGGAAATTTTGGGCTCCAAAGAAAAAATTTTGCAAATTGTTCGCAACGAGCTGGTGAAGGTAAAGGAAGAATTCGCGACGCCGCGCAGAACGATTATCGAAGACGGAAATATCGATTTGGAGGACGAAGATTTCATCCAAAAGGAAGAGATGGTTGTCACCATAAGCCACAGCGGTTACATAAAAAGAGTTCCGCTGAGCACCTACCGCGCACAAAAACGCGGAGGAAAAGGCAAAACCGGCATGACGACCAAAGAGGAAGATTTCGTTCATGATCTTTTCGTAGCCGACACGCACACTCCGGTTTTGTTTTTTTCAACGACCGGAATTGTTTACAAGATGAAGGTGTATAAGCTGCCGCTGTCGACCGCGCAGTCCAAGGGAAAGGCGCTCATAAATTTATTTCCGATAAAAGAAAACGAAGCTCTGTCGACCGTTCTTCCGCTTCCGAGCGACGAAGAATCTTTGAATTCCTGCGACATTGTGTTTGCGACGTCCCACGGAACCATCCGGAGAAATAAGCTCTCGGATTTTGTCGATATAAACAGTCGCGGTAAAATCGCGATGAAACTGGATCCGCACGAAAAATTGATCTCCGTTGCTCTCTGCAAAGAAGACGCGGACATACTTATTTCGTCGAAACTCGGAAGATGCGCCAGATTTCACGTGAGCGATCTTCGGGTGTTCAACAGCAGAGCATCTACCGGAGTTCGCGCCATAAAATTACTGGGAGATGATGAAGTTATTTCCATGGCGGTTTTGAATAACGGAACTTTCGGCGCTGCGGAACGTGAAGAATATGTGAAATATTCCAACTGGTTGAGGCGCAGCAGCGAGGAAATAATTCCGGATCAGGCTCCGGAAATTCCCCCTAAATATGAGGAAATGAAGGAAACCGAGCAAATACTTATGACGATCACGGAAAAGGGATTTGCGAAGAGAACCTCGTCTTTTGAATACAGAACCTGCAGTCGCGGCGCCCAGGGAGTAAAGACAATCGGCATGAGCGAAAAAAACGGAGCGGTGGTTGCTGTTTTCCCCGTGAACGAATCCGATCAGGTGATGTTGGTTACAAACAGCGGTAAATTAATTCGTTGTCCCGTGGATGGTGTAAGAATTACCGGGCGCGCCAGTCAGGGAGTCATCCTGTTCAGGGTGGATAAAGAGGAAAAGGTTGTTTCCGCGGTGAGACTGGTTGATAATGATTAACATGAGAAAAAAATGGCGTCTATTATTTTAAAAAATGTCAGCAAATCATTTCGGGACAGCGCTATCATTAAAAATGTGGATTTGGTTATTGAGGACGGGGAATGTACCGTTCTCGTCGGACCATCCGGCTGCGGTAAATCTACGATATTGAGACTTATTTGCGGTCTTGAGGAAGCGGATTCCGGTGAAATATACATCGGAGATAAGGCGGTCAACGACGTTCCTTCGGCGAGTCGAGGGATCGCGATGGTGTTTCAGTCCTACGCTCTGTATCCGCACATGACGGTTTTTGAAAATATGGCGTTTGCGTTGCAGGTTCGAAAATTTACAAAAAATGAAATAGAGAAGCGCGTGGCGGACACGGCGAAAACTTTAAAAATCGATCATCTGCTTCACCGAAAACCGAAAGAGCTTTCGGGAGGACAGCGGCAGCGCGTCGCCATCGGCAGGGCGATTGTCAGAAATCCCTACGCTTTTTTGTTTGACGAGCCTTTGTCCAATCTTGATTCCGCGCTGCGTTGCCAGATGCGCTACGAGCTCGCGAAGCTGAAAGCTCAGCTGAAAACGACCATGGTTTACGTTACCCACGATCAGTCGGAAGCGATGACCCTTGCGGATAAAATTGTGGTTATGAGGGACGGAGTCATAGAGCAGTCCGGATCTCCTCTGGAATTGTACAATTCTCCGGTAAATGCATTTGTCGCGAAATTTATCGGATCAAGCGAGATGAATATTCTTCCGATTTCGTTCGTGAAGAATATGGGAAAATTATCGATATTTAAAACTCAGACGGAAGAACAGATTTCTTTTCATCTGAAAGATAATATCGTCTACGACGACAATGCAAAATACTTTTTCGGAATTCGACCGGAAAATATCGAAATTCTGGCGGAGGATTCCATTTTTTTCGGCAACAAATTGGCGGGAACAATTATTTTATCGGAAAATCTCGGGGGGGAGTGTTTTGTTCACGTGTCGCTGGCGGACGGTTCTCAGACAGTTATAAAAAGCAGGAAAATGATTGCCGAACCGGTCGGGAGCAATGTGCGTTTCGGTTTTGCCATTGAAAATTGCTATCTGTTTGATGGAGACGGCAATACGATATTCGGGGTGGATAATCCTCTTGAGTGATTGAGTTTGACGGTTGTTTTTGGCAGGTTTAAAAAAACAAAAAGCGTATATTTTGTCACCGAAAAAACGCAATTATCCCATAAAATTAGTATTCCGTAATATATTTTTGTGTATATTAAAGCCATGGTTTGTGAATGGAGTCATAATGAAGAAAATTTTGCTCATATGTGCCGGCTTTTCCCTTTTTGTATTATCCTGCTCGAAGGTCGGCAGTACGCAGTTCAAACGTTCTTCGCAGACCGATTCGGATATTTCCGGAGATCTTTTGTCGGAGAAGTTTTTGCAAAAAAAAAATACTCCGAATTTTGCAAATCCGATCACCGTAAAACAAAATAATATTTTTCCGGTATTTGCTTTGAACACCACGGAAAACAAGTACAATGACGTTGCCAGACGCCTGGCTGAAATTTGTTCATCGGGATGGGAAAAACTGGAAGAAAATTTATCGAAAATAGAGAGCTGGAGCAACGAACATGTAACGCACCATTTGACAGATTTTGACACGGTGTTTTATCCGTTCGGAGGACCGGACGTTGCGTATCCCGTGAGATTTTTTCCGGACCAGGAAAATTACATACTTGTCGGCTGCGAGCCGATCGGAAATTTTCAAGATATAGAGCGAAACATTGGTAACGCCGCAGTTGCCGATGCACTGAAAAACGCGTTTTCTTCCTATGTCAGAAAGGGATATTTCATCACGTCCGAGATGGTCACTCAGCTTTCCAACAAAAATATCAGAGGCGTGCTCTATTTGATGCTGGCCGCGCTTTCCAAAAGCGGTTACGACATTCGCAATATATATGATCTGTCGATTGATGCAGGCGGAAACGAAGTGCTGCGCCAAAAAGGAATGCCGGACTGCGTAAAAATCGAATTTTCGCCGATCAATGACAAAGACAACGTCAAGACCATGTATTACGTGAGAACAAATCTCTCGAACGGAAATAAAAGTTTATCGAGCATCACAAAATTTGTGGAAAAATTCAAATTTACGACGTTTATAAAAAGTGCCTCCTACGTTTTGCATGACAGAACCGCATCAAAAATTCGGCAATTTATTACGGACGTCAGCGGCGCCGTGTTCCAGGATGACACCGGAGTTCCTTTCAAATGTTTTTCCTCCAACCGATGGAATATTTTTGCTTTCGGCATGTATGAAAAACCCGCGCTCCCGGTATTTCGCGCATATATCCAACGGGATCTCGCGAATTTCTTTAAATCAGGCGAAAATGCGGGCATCCCGTTTTACTGCGGATACGGCACGAGCAGCAACACCGCGCGATCCAATCTGGTTTTAGCTATTCGAAAACCTTCCGAGCCGGAATCGGCTGATAAAATGCGCGCCGAAAAAAAGAACAGCAGTGAAAAAGAAAGCGGCGGATGCCCCTGCAAAAAAAATAAAAAGTCTGTCGTCATTGCGAGAAGTGAAACGACGCGGCAATCCAGTACTCAAATTTAAGCAAATTTAAAACATGGATTGCCACGTCGCTCTGCTCCTTGCAATGACGCGATGAATAGATCAATTAAATGAGACAGGTGGTAAATCAATGAAAAAAAGACCGGCTTTCCGGACGCACATTTGATAGAATCGTCTTTATTTGAGAGAAAAAATAATGATGACGGATCAAAGTAATGAATTATTAAAACCCCTTTATGATAAAGAAATTGAAGAGCTGAGAGATATTCTCGACTCGTTCGGCGAAAAGGCCATGTCCCTTGAAATGTTAAACGGATTTTTGACGGCGATTAACTGCTGTCCCGAGGAGATCCCCCCAAGCAGTTACGTACGTATAATATGCGGTATGGAACGCGAGAGTGAATCGCCGTTTGAGAATGAAGAGCAGTTTTCCGTTTTCTTCGAGTTGCTGATGCGCTACCTGAGCAGTATCAGAGATTGTTTGCAAGATGAGGTGTACGAGCCTTTTATTGAGGATGTTCCGGAGATTGGAGCAAAATGGGCGCTCGGTTTTTTACAGGGCATTTTTTTTGCCGAGAAAGATTTTAAATCGATGATGTCGGATGAGGACGGACGCATGGCATCTGCGCTTCTTTTCGTACTGGCATTCGGAAACGACGAATCGTTTAAGGATTTGCCGATTCTGTCCGGAGAAGAAATAACTCGGGAAAAGAGAAAGCAGTTGATAAAAGGTCTGCCTTTCTCCGTAATGTTAATATATTCGCATTTCCATGGTTTTGATGGTGTTTCCCGGCCGATCCGCAAAAATAAAATCGGCCGAAACGATCCCTGCCCCTGCGGATCTGGGAAAAAATACAAAAAATGCTGTATTGCGAGCGGAGTGAAGTAATCTGGGGCTGAAATTTAAGTAAATTTAAAATCCGGATTGCTTCGTCGCGCTGTTTCCGCCCATTCAAGTGTGAGGTGCAACAAAGAGGAGCAAGCATCGGTTGCAGAAGCGTCATGACCGGAGAAAATTTCAGACGGTGTTCTGTATCCTGATGCTTTCCTCGGGCGATTATTCAACTTATTCTCGATTTTCCGCATCTTTTTATGGGAAATGTCTTTGAAATCCCGTTTTTTCGGAGATGCGCCGGGATTCGAACAGGTTCACCCTACCCATAGTGATCAGGTTAACAATTTCTCATCACTTTTTAAATATATAAGGATTCGAGGAGCGGATTGACAACCAAAATACCGAAAGAATGACGTTTCGCAAGAAGTCTAATGCACAACTGATTTGTTTTTCCGGGCAAAGGTCTTGGCAGAAGCTTTAGGAGAGGCTTTTTCCATGCTTTTGCCGTTTTTTAAAAAAATAGTCAAAAAGCTTGCTGAATTAACTTTTTCTTAACGAAAAGCAAATATAATTTAAGACAGGTTATGTGATGATAGGATTAGAATAATGAATAATATTTTTAAAATCGGATTTTTGGTTGGTGTTTTGTTTTGCTGTTTTTCGAGTGATGCCCGCATCGGCGTAGGTGATTTCAAAAGCAGTGAAGGTGCAGGTGTGTACGTCAACAGGAGTGAAGAAAACAACGGAATTCCCCCCTGCTACCTGCTGTTTTGGGGAAGCGTCATGCGTCATGCGTCATGCGTGATTCAGGTTTTCTGAAAAAGTTCAGATTTGACGGTAATTTTATAGCAAACAAAAAAACCAGAACACTCAACGGGGAAACGTTTGTCGATCGGAGATCGGACAAAGGGCATGACGATCTTGAATCATTGATTATCACACTGTTTCCGTCAAACTTGGGAATAAGATTGGAAGCTGTGGATGAAAAAGAGGAGAAAAAAATCGGAAAAAGGGTTCAGGTGCTCCTTGGGACAAATACGGAAAAAGGAGTAAAAATTTTGGCTCAGCTGATGGTTGCAGCCGAACTTAGCCGCCTGTTTGTTGAAAAAAGAGGTATTCTATCACAAATTAATGAAAAAAAATTGGCATATCAAGTGGAGGCAAATTTTTAGAAAAACTGTCAAGCATAGTCAATGAAATGAAGACCCTCGAAAAAGGGAAAAAATTTTCCGATGTTTATAGTGGTTTTGATTCGTGCAAACTGAGCAATCCATCGTTCGACAAAGATAGTGGCAAAATTCTTAGTGAAATAACAGAAAAATTAAAGCAGATAAAAGACAAATTTTCAGAATCTGACGAGATTGAAAAAGCGGGTGAAATGGTCGAACTACGCGAACAGTGCTACAGAGATTTTCTTAAATGTCAAATCCTACTCATTATCAATAAAATGGATCAGGACAGTGCACTCAAAGATGTTGCTGCGATGAAATCGACAGTAGTGGCAGAAATATGCAGTGCTATAGTTGCAGAAAAAGAACACGGCTACTCAAAATACACAACGGAGCATGTCATATTAGCATTCATAGGAGCACTGCTGGAAGCAGGTAATGTAAAAGACTTTTTAGATCAATGGCGCAAATACAGAGAAAGCGTATTCAAGGAAGAGTACATCAGCGAAATGTCCGGCCTGGGGCGCGACAAAATTATGGAGAAAGCAAAACAAGTTTATAAAGAATTCGAGAACGTAGCCAAAAGATTGCCCTATAACGCTCCGGTTGATAACGGAGATGCTTTTCCTTGCGAAATTGACACCAACGGCAAAATTGTTAAGGTTAATAATTCCAAACCTTTTGCCGATTGTGTCGATACATCACTCCGTCATACATTCAATTATGTGCTGGGAACCGAAAAAATCGAAGACATAAGATGTCGGGTGAGAAATGAATTTGAGAAAGAATCTAAAAATAATTCTGTAGTATTTACGCCTGATCGTTTGGAAGAAGCGAAAGAATTTCGGGAAATGGGCGAAGAAAAAATGAACTCAAGTGCTTCGGAAGTGAGAACAAGTTGGAATCGTGTTGTTTCCTGTCTTAATTTTGGATGTACAGGGTCAAGAATCAAGTACGCTCGCGGTTCCAATTCGAGAAATGAAAATGAGCTTGAGTCTGGTTTTGTAAATTTTACGAAGGCTTTAGCTGCAGTATTGGGAGTTCGCTTCGGTGGGATCACCGGAGACAATGCATTTTCATTTTTAAAAAGATTGTTCAACTGCATAAATCAGCAGAGGGAATACATCTTGGTTGACTCCGTTTCCTCCAAAGGTGATGAAATTTATGGAGAGCTTTCGGTAGAAATTAAAGTCAAAGGAATATGTTTAGCCAAGTTCGAAATAGTGCAAAAAAGTGGCCACGGATGCGTTCAGGTGGAGAATACAGAATTATACCATTCTTCATTCTTGATTATCGAAATACAGACTTGTAGTACCTGAAAACCAGCACGTCATTTCGATAGCTAAAACGAAGAATGGTATTATTTGAATATAGCGAGAATGAATATAATTATCTTTGTGGGTATCTTTATCCTTATTATAACGACCAGAATATGTACCACACGATATTCTCCTATGCGTACCGAAATATTTCGGATTACGTTATTGCAAGTTCTTTTCATTTTTATAAAAAGTATGAAAATGAAGAAAAAAAACGAAAAGCACTGATGACGATTATTCTGAATCAGGTAAGTCCGATTCCGTTAAACGATCGTGAAAGGCGCGAGCAAGTGCAAAGAGCATTTCTTGTCGGAATGGGAGGGAATTTACGTCTTACCCAAAACATCATCGATGACATCGGTGATGATACCCCCGGCACATTGAAATCACATTTCGATTGCACTAAAAATTTTATTCAAAAGATTCTGCAATGTAAATATATTGACAAGATTGGTCAGATTTACATTAATTTTTATAATATGCCGAAATTTTTGCACCAAATTGACATTAATGATTCTGAGGTAAGGTCTGTTCATATATCAAATGCCGAAGCGATTGAAATGGTTTCTTTTCCGGACTCGTCGGGAGAACTGTGTATATACGCATGCAAGATGGAAACTCCGATTGACTTGTCGGAATTCAAAAATCTAAAAAAGATTACAATTGAGCGCTCAAATAATGTAAAATTTTCAGCCTCCTTATCTTCAGTGGAGGAATTGAACATATGTGGGTGCAAGCCGGAAGCTCCGATTGACTTATCGCCCTTTGTAAAGTTACAGAATCTTGAAATTCATGGCTCAAAAGTAGATTTTTCGACTCTTCCGAATTCGTTGGTAAATCTGGATATAAATGGATGCAAGCCGGAAGCTCCGATTGCCTTATCGCCCCTTGGAAAGTTACAGAATCTTAGAGTCTATTATTCAAAAGTAGATTTTTTGACTCTTCCGAATTCGTTGGTAAATCTGGATATAATTGAATGCAAGCCGGAAGCTCCGATTAACTTATCGCCCTTTGTAAAGTTACGAAAGCTTGCAATTTTTGGTTTAGAAGTGAATTTTTCAGCTCCTTTATCTTCATTGGAGGAACTGGTGTTGACTTCCGCCCTTTTGTCGGTAGATCGGATTACCTCCTTACCGCAATTGGAAAAACTTGAAAAGCTTGATATTGATGGTTTAATTGTTACTTTTCCGACCTCTTTACCTTCATTGAATGAACTGAGGATATCCAAATGTAGGTCGGAAACTCCGATTAACTTGCCGAAAGTGAAAGAACTTGAGATTTCCGAATCTGACGTAAATCTCTCGACTATTCCTTCATCTGCTCGAATAATCTGGTGGTGATGAGCAAAGTAAAAGGTTCCCGGAGTCAGGTTTTGCATTTACAAAACTATCCGGGAATCTTCTTTTAAAGTCGGCAGTGCCCGGTTTACTACGATCTGCGGGCAAGAAAAGTAAACTTATTTCGAAACCAAATTATTTCGAGGATTTTTTAGGAAATACGCCCCGCAGAACCGTAGCGTACCGGATGTACGTGAAGCTTCAAGGAGCGGATTGACAACAAAAATACCGAAAGAATGACGTTTCGCAAGAAGTCTGTTGCCTACACTCCCCCCACGATTACCTCATCAATAAGAAGGGACGGCGCATCTATCCCCGACGTCATTTCCAGATCATCGGCGACCCGACACCGGGAAAACATATCGATGAAATTTCCCGCGACGGTAATTTCGTTAACCGGATAGGTTATTTCGCCGTTTTCTATCCAAAATCCGACTGCCCCCTGACTGTAATTTCCGGTGACCAAGTTTACTCCGTTTCCAAGCACTTCCACCACATATAATCCGCTTTTTACCGATTTCAGCAGATCCCCGAAAGACTCGTCCCCGTTTTCGATGCAAAAATTATGCGGGGCAATGTCGTCGAATCCGGAGGCATTACCGGTCGACTTCATCTGCAACTTATTTGCATATTTCGTGTTCAGCAGAAAAGACTCGAGCACTCCGCCCCGCACCACCGCGACGTCGGAGCATTCCAGCCCGTCCGAATCAAACGGGCGCGACCGCAACCCGCGAAGAGTCGAACTTTTGTCCGTGACTGTGATCGTATCTCCAAAGATTTTTTGGGACAATTTATCCTTCAAAAAACTGACTCCGTTGGCAATCGAACTGCCGTTTATCGCCGACGCAAAACTGCCCAGCAGCTGACCCGAAACTCTTCGATCAAAAATCACCGGAACTTTGCAGGATCGAATTTTCTTAGCACCGAGCCTACGCAGCGTTCTTTCCGCCGCTTCGTTCGCGATTTGCCGCGGACTTTTCAGATCCGACCTGTAAACGGTTTCGGAAAAATCGTAATCCCGCTCGAGAAATCCATCTTTTTCCGCCAGAGTTACCAGCGAAAGCATGTTGATCGTTTTTTCATATTCGACAGAAAAATCCGCATTTTTCATCAGCGTAATTTTTGAGCGAAAATGCTCGGATTTTGCCCCCTCGGAATTTGTAATTCCTTTTATTTGCAAGGCAATCGATTCACACTCCAGCGCGGCGTCAATCAAATCCGCGGAAGAAACAACACGGGCGTCGCATATGTCCGAATTTCGAATTTTCTTGCACAACTCAGAAGAATCCGGGCGAAATTCCGTTGTTTCTTCCGGAGCATTTTTTGCGGCAAAAACGGCTTTTTCCGCGAAAGATTCTTCTTTTAACTCCTCGAAATTATCGGTAATGATTATCGCGCTTCGCTTCCCGACGGAAACTCGAATTTTTACGCAAACTTCCTCCGACTGCACGACATTTTCCAATTGTGCGAGACGCGTCGACACAGAAACCGTACTGTTTTCTGCGGCTAAAATATCGACATTGTCGGCTCCGTCTTTTTTGGCACGACGCACAACGTCGCTAAGAATATTTTTATCCACATTTCCTCCGAAATTATATTGTGTTCACCAGGATACCTTTTCCGAAAAGCTTAGTCCAGTGGGCTCTTCAGCGTCCGTCTTATTTGACTGAACGTTTCCTCCTGTCATTGCGAGGAACGAGGTGACGTAGCAATCCATGTTTTAAATTTGCTTAAATTTGAGTTCTGGATTGCCGCGTCACTTCGTTCCTCGCAATGACGAGAATGATTCAAGGTTAAGAAAAACCATCAACATCTCATTGAAATTTCAAATAAAAAAAGATCAGACGGGTAGTAAGAGTGGGCTCTTTACCGCCCGTCAGGTCTTTTTTTATCCTGAAATTTTAGCCAAATACTGCCGCGTATGTACAACTGCCCGGTCAGGTATTTCGGTAACAGTTTATTCTTCAATTTAAAACGGGCCATAGGCTTGGCAAAATAATCCGGCGTACGAAATTCCCACGCTATAGCAATGAGACTGCATACTTTCCAAATTAACCAGTTGATCGTCAATGAATACAACAACATCCGGTTTCGAAAGAAACCCATCTTCGATTAATTTTAAAAATACGGATCCTTTCGGTTGCTTTAAATCTTTTCTGTCCCTGGAAATCCGAGCTCTATAGTCACGATACGCAACCATAACACCTTCATTTTCAGTATCCAAATCATGAAAATTCAGCGGCTTAGATTCGGTGTACTCGTATCCTGTCGGGCGGATGGTGTACACGGTATTCCACCAAATATCGACAAAGTATTTCTTACCGTCATTGCCAACCAACCATACCCAGTCTCTGTCAAATACCGTAGATCCGTCACAAAAATACGGAGCAACTCCGGCGAGTTCGAAATCTTTTCGTCTGCCGGCACATTCGATAGAAGGTACCGCTGTCATGCAGAAAAACGATATTCCGCATAATTTTAACTCCTCCAAAATCCTCAAAAGCACCGGATCCGTTATTTCACATCCCCCGGACACACGATTGCAAATGACTCCGTCGCAGTCGAATATAACGAGAGAGTTTTCAGAAATTGATAATGCTGTGTTCATTTTTTCGTACATATCACGCCAATCTTCACAGTAGTGAATCTCTGATACACGATCTGAAGTCATGGATTGTGCTGCCTGCAGGCAGAGTACAGTTCCCAGCACAGCGAACGATTTTTTAAACACTCTTATTGTCCCCATTTCCTTTGCAACAGTTGTCATATATATCACATTAAGCGAAAATACAACTTTTTTTAAAGATACTTTACCACCCGTCCAGGGTTTTTTCCTAGAGCTTAAAAAGGCAAGAAAGGACTTTTCATAGAGCTGAGATATGAGTAAAATAGAACCGAGAAGCTATGAGGTTTTCGAAGTTTCTCCCATGTTAGACAAATGGAAAAGCGAGTGGCCGCATATATCAAAGATTGTAAAAGTTACGAGGCTGCGACAAAAAGCGAATGTCGACGCGGAA
>JAISCG010000102.1 GCA_031265715.1 Holosporaceae bacterium
CACTGCATTCATCATTTTGATTGCGAAAAATGGAAAACCGGCTGCGGCGATTGTCCGTATCCGGATAAACCTTTCGCCATAAATTTCGACGACACCGCTCTGCAATTTGAATTAAAAAAACAGGCCGTTCAAAATTCGCAAATTGCGGCAATCGTTGCATCGGGATGGATGGAGGACAAAATAAAACAATCGCCGATTTGGAGCGGAAAAAAAATTTATAAAATTCCGTTCGGAATAAATCAAAATATTTTCAAACCCGCAGATATAAAAGAAGCGAAAAAAAAAATGGAGATCGATCCGGTCGACCGGGTTTTATTTTTCAGGTCGGACGAATCTCCCTACAAAGGACTGAATATATTAAAACAGACTCTGTCTTCACTGCCCCGGAATGAAAAAATTTCAATTCTGACGGTCGGCGAAAAAGGATTGCTCTACGAATTCGCAGAAAAATATAAAATTAAAGAATTCGGATGGATCAGCGATGATAAAAAACTGGCCGAGTTATATCAGGCCTGCGATCTTTTCCTGATGCCGTCCGAACAGGAAACTTTCGGCATGATGGCCGTCGAAGCAATGAGCTGCGGAAAAACGGTGGTCGCTTTGGACGGAAATACTGCGCTCCCGAACACGATTAACGCTCCGGAATGCGGAACGGCCGTTTCCGTAAAAGATTTTCCAACGGAAATTCAAAGACTTCTAAACAATCGAGAGGAAATGATCGGAAGGGGAGAAAAATCTTTGCAATACGCAAAACAAAATTACAACAAAGACATTTACGTGAAACGCATCATCGATACATACAAAGACGTTATGTCCGATCACAAATCGGATGACGCCGCAAAACATATTTTGCAACAATCGGCGCGCAAATCCGAAAATATTTCTCGAAAAAAATTTCCGTTGTGGTACCGTTATCTGGCGCGCCCGTTGCTGAGGTTGGTATTAAAAAAATATAAAGTAAAATTCGAGTATGATTCCCGATTTACAAAAAAATAATCCTCCGGTTTCAATAATTATTCCGGTTTATAACGGATCCGATTACATTCGGGAAGCCGTCGATTCCGCTTTGGCGCAAACCTACAAAAATATTGAAATTATTGTCGTTAACGACGGCTCGTCCGATGACACGGAAGAAATTGCACTGTCCTACGGAAATAAAATCAGATATTTTTCAAAAAAAAACGGGGGCGTAGCGTCGGCATTAAATGTCGGCATAAAAAATATGAAGGGAGAATATTTTTCTTGGTTGTCCCATGACGATGTTTATCTCCCGAACAAAATTGAAAAACAAATCGAAGAACTGAAAAATTCAGACGCCGACACCGTATTATTCGGCAATTGGATAGCAATTGACGCCGAGGGCAACGAACTCACAAAAACATTTTACGAAAATAAGCATTATAACCCTTTGTTTTGTGTACTGTTCGGATTGATCCACGGATGCACTCTGCTCATTCCGAAAAAATGCTTCGACGAGTGCGGATTATTTGACGAATCTCTGAGATTCACCCAGGATTACGATCTTTGGTTCCGAATGTTTCCGAAATTTCAGATAAAATGCATCGAAGATTATCTCACAAAAGTGAGAATACATCCGAAACAGGGAACTCGCAGCACAATTTATTCAAACGAAGAAAGTAATGATTTGTGGATCCGGATGATTCGACAATTATCCGAAAAAGATATTATTTCTCTCGGATTTGAGGAATCGTTTTTTTTCAGAAAAATAAGAATGTTTTTAAAACGAGCGCATTACTACGACGCGGTTCGATATGTCGAAAAAACAATGCGAGAGCGCCACGGAAAATTTTCCGTTTTTTCATGTTTATACGATGACTGTCGAAATTTTCTTTATAAAGTATTTCTCAGACCCCTATTGAAAATTATTTTCGGAAAAAATAAAGTCAAAAGAAAATTCGATTAAAAAAATCGCATGAATAAAAAAGATGACATAAGGTTCAGGACAAAAATTATTTTCGGCGTAATCCTGCTGATGATCGCGATCATAATAATTAATCTGTACCAATTACAAATCAGCAATGCCGAAAAATACGTGCTGATGTCGAATAAAAATCGAATTCGCATTCTTCCGATTTTACCGAAGCGCGGTCACATTATAACTTCCGACGGAAAAATCGCCGCGGGAAACATTTGTCACTATAAATTAATAATGGAATGTTGCAGCGAAAAAATTTTTTCGGAAAATATGGCGCTGCTGGAGCAATGCATCTGCCTCGAAGACGAGGATCGAATTCGCATCGCCGACCAGAGAAAAAAACGCGCTCCGTTTATCATTATAAAAGACGGATTATCCTGGAGCGAGTATTCGCGAATATCCATGATTTTATTCAAACTTAATAATGTGTCGATAGAAAATACCTATATTCGAAATTATCCGATGCCGTCGGAGTTTTGTCACGTCATCGGATACACGTCGAAAAGCGACGGAAACGTACAGGTTCTCAGGGGAAAAACCGGGCTGGAACAAACACTTAACGATCAACTCACCGGAGAAGCGGGAAATGTTCAGATAGAGGTAAACGCCCTGGGAAAAAAAGTAAGAATCATCGATTCCCAGGATCCGGTAGCGGGAAAAGATATTGTTATAACCGTTGATTCCCGGCTGCAGGAGTATATACATGACATTTTTTCGCAGGAAAAAGCCGGAGCCTGCGTCGTGCTGGATATACCTACGGGAGAGGTGTTGGCGATGGTGTCGGTGCCGACGTTCGACCTGAATCTTGTTTCCGGTAAAATGACATCGACTCAGTGGCAGTCGATTACGGGCGATCCGTTGTCTCCTTTGATGAATCGCGCCGTCGGTTGCGCCTATCCTCCGGGATCAATTTTTAAAATAGTTGTTGCGTTTGCAGGCTTGAACGAAAAAATAATATCGCCCCGGGATAAAATTTTTTGCGGAGGCGGGATGAAACTTGATAATCACGTATTTCACTGCTGGAACAGGGGAGGACACGGCAAGATGGATTTATGCAACGCGCTGAAATTTTCCTGTGACTGTTATTTTTTTGAAACAGCAAAAAAATTGGGAATAGACGCCATCGTAAAATACGCCCGAAAATTCGGATTCGGCGCGGAAACGGGCGTTGAATTATCGAACGAAAACATAGGCTTACTTCCTACTAAAAAATGGAAATTTCTGAGATACGGAACTTCGTGGAAACCCTACGAAACGGTCATCGCCGGCATAGGTCAGGGGTCTTTACTTTCGACCCTGATGCAGTCCGCAGCCATGTTCGGAAAAATTTACACGGCGGATTTTAATTTTTCTCCGACTTTAATAAGAGGAGAATCGAAAAAACATGAAAAAGATCCGATCGATTCCGAGCATTTGGAAACGCTAAAAAATGCGCTTTATCAGGTGTGTACTTCCGGTACAGCGGCAAGATCGTGTCGCACGGATTACGGAATTTCCGGAAAAACCGGATCGTCCCAGGTGAAAAAAATAAAAACCTCCGAGGCGGGAGCAAATCAAAAACTCATTCAGTGGAAATTTCGAGATCACGCTTTTTTCGTCGGATGCGCTCCCTATCCGAATCCCAAATATATTGTGGCGGTTTTTGTGGAGCACGGAGGAGGAGGCTCGGCGGTTGCAGCTCCGATTGCCCGAAAAATATTTGATATGTTGTTAAAAAAATGAAGCAGTTTTTTCCGAACGAATGTAAGATATTGTTTGTATTGCTGTTTTTTTTACTGTCCCTGAGCTTTTTCGGACAATACAGCGCGTTCGGAGGTCAATTCAGCGGTCCCGTGCAGCGACATGCGATACGAATAATTGCCGGCCTCGTCCTGATGTTCGGAATTTACCTTGTCGATTTCAAATTTTGGAACAATTTCGCCTGGGTATTCTACGCTTTTGTATTTATCTCATTGATTATTGTGGATTTATTGGGAACGATAAAACTCGGCGCACAGCGCTGGGTCGATTTATATTTTTTTACGTTTCAGCCGTCCGAACTGATGAAACCGGTTTTGATCATCGCCCTGGCTCGCTATTACTCGATGATATCTCCCTCGGAAATATCTCGAATTAAAAATCACGTTGTTCCTT
This sequence comes from Holosporaceae bacterium, assembly GCA_031265715.1. Taxonomy (GTDB): domain Bacteria; phylum Pseudomonadota; class Alphaproteobacteria; order UBA3830; family UBA3830; genus JAIRMQ01. The sequence goes on from JAISCG010000102.1 coordinate 4,070, forward strand.
TTTTATTTACGATTATTCCGGCGATCCTCATATTCAAGCAGCCGGATTTGGGAACCGCCGCGCTGCTCATCGGAGTCGGAATCGGGATGATATTTTTGGCCGGATTTCCGCTGAAAATTTTTCTGACCGCCGCGATCGCGTGCATCGTGACCTGCCCGTTCGGATGGTTTTTTCTGCACGATTACCAAAAAAACAGAATTCTGACATTTCTCAATCCGGATCGGGATCCGCTGGGAACCGGATATCACATCCTGCAATCGAAAATCGCAATCGGATCCGGAAATATTTTCGGACGCGGATTTTTGCAGGGCACCCAGAGCAAACTGAATTTTCTTCCGGAAAAAAATACCGATTTTATTTTCACGACCATCGCGGAGGAAACCGGATTTATCGGCACGATGACGGTTGTTTTTCTTTTTTTAGCGATCTGTTTTTATTTTTTTTGGGTGACGACAGAATTTCGATCGCGTTTTTCAAAACTCACCTGCTGCGGACTCGGAATATTGATGTTTCTGCACGTATTCATTAATATTTCAATGGTTATCGGACTGGTTCCGGTCGTGGGCATCCCTCTGCCGTTTTTATCCTACGGAGGAAGTTCCATGATCACTTTCATGATCAGCTGCGGTCTGGTGATGTCGGCGTTAAAAAATCGAAAATAATTTTTTGCATAAAAAGGCCTGTTTGCGGTATAGTACATTTTCGACGGTATCTAACGCTTCACGGAATTTAACCGAGAGAATGAACAAAGAGTTTATTGAATTTTTAAAATCTAAAGTTTCCGTCGCGGACGTTATTTCTGCAAGAATTCGTCTGCGAAAATCCGGAAAAGATTGGTTTGGATTATGTCCCTTTCATAAAGAAAAAACCGGATCGCTGAAAGTTGACCCGGA
>JAISCG010000005.1 GCA_031265715.1 Holosporaceae bacterium
ACCTCTTTGGACTCCTGCGCCGATGATCCTGACAACATCTACACAGTTGATTCAGAAGCAGAACTGAACGAAGCATTGCACGAAATCGCCGCGGATATAAAATCCTTTGCCGGATATTCTGCTCCGCAGATGGCGGAGATTTAGGAAAAAAAAGAACCCGGATTGCGCCGCTCCTCACAATGACGAAATGGAACGATCAATTTAATGCGACGGGTAGTAAGGGTGGTGAGGTAAATTTTATACTGTTTTAACCGGGCGCGGACGGGTCGGCGCGAGCGAATTTTAGTCGGATATGCTGTAAATCGCCATCATCTTTACGTCTGCGCGCTTGATTTTTGCGGCATGATCAACCGTATCCGCAAGACGTTTCGATTTTCTCTCAATTGAAACGCTTGCTTCCAGGGATGCTCCCCATTTTTTATTGATTTTTCGTTCGAACCCGAGTCCGATAGCCGGAACGTAGCTGCTTGACGAAACTTTGCAAACTTCTCTGTCGACGGAATTATAGGTATAGACGCCACTCAGTCTCGAAACCGCCAATTTCAGGAAAAGAACAGATTCAAGAGAGTTAAGAAGATACCCGCACTTAAGGGAGACTGCGGGACACATCGCGTTTTTCTCGAATTTTCCAGTCCTGTCGGGGTAAAATCTCCCGCGCTGCGCTTCGTATTCTCTGTTAATTTCCCCCCAACCTCCGTCACTTTTTTTATTTTTACTTATGTCTGTTCCGATGTCGACAGCCAGCAAAAATCCCTTTTTAAACGATTTCGAATATTCCACTCCCAGATACACCTCCATCAGATTGGAACTTATATTTGTGTAATTTGAGGATTCTCCTACGGAAGATTGAAAATTCGAACCAGAAAAAGAAACTCCGAAAATTCCCCGGACACCATCAAAGGAAACAGCATTTTCCCGGGCTGATTTACTTATATCAACATAAACTTTCGGTTCGATTTTTTTATTTTCGCTCGCAGGCTCCACAACCTTCGGCTTTTCACCAACTTCCGCAGAATCCTCCGAAAAAGCATTAAAAACACACAGGGCAAAACAAAAACAGCCGATAACTCTCATGATTATCTCCGCAACATATACATACGAAAGTTTATCACAAAAAACATAAAAAAGCAATTCAAAAACTATATTTTCCCTGCCACACATTGCATCATGGCGCCGTTTCAAGCATGTGTTTTTGATCACTGACTACGAACTTCGGGGACAGACCCTAAACGGCGTCGACGTCATAGAGCAAACCGGTACGCAGGCTCGCAATTTGATCGTGACAAGTGTGTATACTTCCAAAATCGAAAATTTCGGCAAAAAATGCGATATTTTTAAATTATTTCCGAAAATGGCCGGAGTCGAGAAAATTTCGCTAATTTTTAAGGATAAATGAAACCGCCCCTGTTTAACCGTTTTTTAACGGTTTCTGCACCATAATAATGAATATTTAATTTTTGGGGCGGAAATGTTGTCTAAGATTGTGTCTATAATACAACGGGGGGGGGGGGCAGGCTCTCAGTAAGAGAGGATGTGAGTCACTAAATCGTCAAAATAGAGGCGGAGTTTTTATAGAGTTCGCCGTTTCGATTCCGATTCTGATCACTTTTATGTGGTACCTCCACGATATCTCCAAAATGGCGCGAATGCGCGAAAAAGTGAAATTCGTCGGCTACGAAATGGCCAATATTCTGCAAAATATATCTCAAAACAGAGTGGATAAAAAAATTACCAAAGACGATATTAAACATGCCGTTGCTGCCGCCTATTTGTCGGTTTACCAAGGAAAAACGATGTATACGACTTCTCGCCTATGTACTCCTCTGGGACATGCCTCCTCCGGGAATTTATACTGTGTGAAGGGTCTGGAAAACGGAAATGCAAGCGTTATTTGGTGCCACAGATGGCATTCTGCAAATAATTCTCCTTCACCTGCGGAGATCACCATTGAAAATCGAGATTCCAGGAGTATTGTAAACATGGGGAGCAATAGTCCGTCAAAGATTTACCCCGATCTGCGTATTCAAAAAGGAGAGATGAAAATTCTTGTGGAGGTTTGTTTTCATTATTCGAAATCATCGGGCTACGGTTTTACGGATAGCAGAATGTGTGCTGATGTTTCGTCAAAAACAGCTTTCGGCTTTTTTGTGCTGAATCCTCCGAGAAAAGGAGATAGCATTTATTTCAATACGGTGGTGATTTTCACCCCGAAACCCGGATTGTTCGACGATACCGCTCCTGTTTAATCGTTTTTTAACGGTTTCTGCTCCATAATAATGAATATTTAATTTTTGGGGCGGAAATGTTGTCTAAGATTGTGTCTATAATACAACGGGGGGGGGGGGCAGGCTCTCAGTAAGAGGGGGTACGAGTCAGTAAATCGTCAAAATAGAGGCGGAGTTTTTATAGAGTTCGCCGTTTCGATTCCGATTCTGATCACTTTTATGTGGTACCTCCATGACATCTCCAAAATGGCTCGATTTCGTGAAAAATTGAAATTCGTCGGCTACGAAATGGCCGGTATTCTGCAAAATATATCTCAAAACAGAGAGAACAGGAAAATTACCAAAGACGATATCAAACACGCCGTTGCAGCAGCTTATCTCTCAATTTATCCGGGAAAAACGATGTACACGACTTCTCCCAACCGTGCTCCCATGGGACATACCTCCAACGGGCATCTGTATTGTGTAAAAGGTCTGGAAAACGGAAAAGCGAGCGTTGTTTGGTGCGTCAGGTGGCACTCTGCGGTCGATTCTCCCACACCAGCGAGAATCAGCATAGCCGGTGAGCGGGATACCCTGGGAAGAAGTATCGTGAACATGGGCAGTAATGCTGTTCCGTCGAAAATTTACCCGGATTTGCGTATTCAAAAAGGGGAAACAAAAATTCTTGTGGAAATCTCATTTCATTACAGCAATTTTTCGGATGGCAGGGACAAGGGCAACGTTCCCGTTAAAACAGCCTTCGGTTTTTTTGTGCTGAATCTTCCGAAGTCGGATAGCATCTACTTTAATACGGTGGTGATTTTCACTCCGAAACCCGGATTGTTCAGCGATGCCGCACCGTAGGCGCTGGCGACGATGCCCGCGCCTTCACAATTTAGGATCATACACGCCTGTTTATGGGAGCACAAACCCGTGACGAACAAGATAATTCGCAAATCCCCAGTCCTTATTCGCACAAGCCAACTCAAAAAGATCGGTTTCAGATTGGTCGAGCAAACGTCTAAATTTATCGTTCGGATTGCCTCCGTTCTCTATCATAAGCTTTGCATACTCTACACTAAAGAAATCGCCATCGTAAGGGTTTCCCATACAAGCCCAGGAGAACAAAGTTTTTTTTTCGAAAAAGTCGTCGTTGAGAGATACCATCCTTGGTTTAAGTAAGAACATTACTATCGGAAATACATTTTTCTCGACAGCATTGCGAAAATCGCCCATCAAAAAGTGCCTGTCAACCTCGTTTGAACAATATTCATCCATAGAAGACAAAAGGAAAAGAGTTTTCGAGGTTGTGACAGGGCTGTTGTGAAAATCATCTATAAAAAAATAAACAGCATTCCGACAAGTTAGAGCAAAATCCGAACAATTCCGGAACAACCAATGCAAAACATTTATTTTGGAGCCGGAGTACGCACTTCTAAAGCAACTAGAAAAAGGCCTGAATTTCCAAAAATTATGATCGCTGTGGTTGAAAGGTTTACTACCTTCCTGCTCACATAGGTGAATTATTTCAAAGTTACCTCCCTCAACGGCGTACACTGAAATTTCATCTAAGTTTTCGATAAAGCACTGTTTGTTGTTTATTACCAAATGTTTGAAAACTTTTAGCAATCCGGAGAGGGCTGCAATTTCAAATAAATGTTTTTGATGTAGACGGCGAAAACGAAGGGTCTTGGAGATAAGTAAAAATGACTTCCCGGATGGGGTGATCGAAGAAGTAGACCAAGCCATATGTCCTCTCCCGTAGTATACCGGACAAAGTGATACCAATAGAGGATCAGACTTAGATAAGGTTGATCTCTTCTCCATATAACGATAGATAACCCCTTCAATATGATCGAGTTTAGGAAAATGAGACAGATAATTCTTTTGAAGTTCCTTGAGTTTATCTCTACAGTATCGGCATATATCCTGATGTACTTTCAGGGAAATCGACGGATAACTATCCGTTGAGTGATTTGTGATGGTCCACGTAGAAGGAAGGTTCTCAAAGGCTTCCTGAAATTTGCGGGCTGTTTCATCATTATCGAAGAATGAAAAACCCAACTGATTCTGCTCACAATGGCGTACTTCATTATTTAACGAAAAAGCTGTTTGAAATAAAGAAAGTATAGTACACGTTTTAGATGGCTTATACCTTCGCCTTCCTCGCATTCTTAACTCCTTTTTTTCATCAAGGCACTCAACCGGGACTAGTATCCGGCTTTCGGATGGGAAAAGGGATGCGATCAAGTCGATAAAACTTTTTTGGGCAAACGCTTCTCCGGTTCTAATGTAAAACGGAAAATTCATACAAGCCGTTACCAACTGCTTCAGTGTGTTAACGAATCCTATTTTTGGAGCAAAATCGTGCACCCAAAATACCAGATCATCGTTGGTCATTTTACCTAACAAACATTCACCACTGTGTGCCAACATTTCATAACCGTCTGGCAACGAATGTAAGAAATCAACATATTTATCTCTGGGGCATTCAGCAACACGTTCAGCCACGACCTCTCTTTCCATCGCGACTGCTGAAATATGACACACGGACAACGCACCGACAAAACACACATACAGCCCTGACGCGGCTCCAAACATTCTTCTCATTTTTATCTCCCCACAACGACACTACACGCCACAACATGTATGTCATTCGAGATACTTTGTCAACACTTATTCTTACCACCCATTGCATCATGGGAGCATCCACAAAGCATGAGAAAAAGAGAGATAAAACAAGGAATTAGTTATAATTCGCAGTCCTCGCTTTAAAAGCGGAGCAAACTGATCTGAAAAGTTTTTTTTTTGAGTGATTTTGCTCGCTCGAATCATCCGGAGTCATGCCGACCACCTTTTGCAACGACGAAATTTTTAAGCGAAAAAAAGAACCCGACGAGCGGCAAAAAACCAAAAACACCCGCGAAGCCGTCGGAAAAAACGGCTCCGCACACAAAACAACTAGTACCTTACGTTATAGACGATTAAGGCACGGAGGTTAACCCCTTTGCCGGCTTCTACTTTAACATTTTCGTACGTTTTCTGGCTACCCGAAACATATTCGCTCTCTAAGCGACCGGAAAATTTCGAAGATAAAAACTTCTCAATTCCGACTCCGATGACGTACCCCGGCCTAGACAGTGTCTCCATCTTTTTGTTTGCAGTATCTCTCGATGTCAAACTCGGGAACTGCGCCCCCACTTTCAGGAAAAGCATCCAATCATTTCTCACAAACCCCGGCCTCAGCACTATTGCAGGAATAATGCCACGGTTCCTGGTCGAACCGATCTTCCGACCTTCAACCCACACCTCTTTACTGGTAGACTTTCCGAAATCAACCAAAACCTCTCCGCCAAGATAAAACGAATTTCCGAACGTTTTTCCTCCGCCGAAAGCAGCAACGCCGCCCCCCTTATTTATATTTTGTCTTAACGATCCGACTTTGTCGACGCTTACCTTATTTTCCAAAAAATTTCCGCCCAATCCCAGAGCAAAATAAGCTCCGTCGAATGAATCAGAGGCGGAATCCACCACCCCCTCATCACTCGCAAAAGCACAACCGACAAAGGCAAACAACGCGCCGAGAACCACAATCTTTTTCATTTTCTCATCTCCTACTTAATAAATCCTAACTTACAAAAAAAAATCTTATACGCAGTTTTGTCTGTTTGCAATCAGTAAATTATATTTTCCCCGAAATGTTGCATGAAAAACACACTTTGAGGCATAATTTTTTAAAAAAATTAATTAAATTGAAGATAGTGGAGTTTTTTCATCTCAATGCGAGTTTGGCTGACGCTGTCCATAATAATTCCGCAGGCAAGATTCAAAAAAGAAATCATCATGATTCCCACGGATAAAACCGCGGTCGGCAACCTCGGCAC
>JAISCG010000009.1 GCA_031265715.1 Holosporaceae bacterium
GTGCAGGTGGCGGAAATGGTCATAGATAAAGCAAAAAGACTTGTGGAACACAAGCGTCACGTGGTTATCCTGCTGGACTCGATTACGCGTCTCGCCAGAGCCTACAACACGGTTTGTCCGTCGTCGGGAAAAGTGCTCACCGGAGGTGTTGATGCGAATGCTTTGCAGCGTCCGAAGAGGATTTTCGGCGCGGCTCGCAACATCGAAGAGGGAGGCTCGCTGACCATCATCGGAACCGCGCTGGTTGAAACCGGATCCCGCATGGACGACGTAATATTCGAAGAATTCAAAGGTACCGGCAATGCGGAAATCGTTCTGGATCGAAAATTATCCGACAAGAGAACCTTCCCGGCGATAGACATCACAAAATCAGGCACACGAAAAGAGGAGTTGCTGGTGGATAAAGCTACGTTGTCGAAAATGTGGGTTTTGAGGCGAATTTTGATGCCGATGGGCGCGTGCGACGGTATCGAATTTCTGATCGATAAGCTAAAAACTTCAAAAAACAATGCCGATTTTTTCAATAATATGAACCAGTGATAAATTGTCTCCATGAAAGAAACTCCGCTGCTGGATGAAAAACTGTTGGAAATGTTGGTTTGCCCCGGAAGCGGAAAGAGGCTGCAGGTAAACGATGACGAGTTGGTCAGCGTCGATTTATCTGCATCCTACCCCATCGAAAACGGTGTTCCGTTGATTTACGATCGGGATTCTAACTTGCCACCCGTCTGACCTTTTTTTATTTGAAATTTCAACTTCCCTTTGAATCTCATTCTGAAGTATTTATGGTAATATTGCCGCGTCACGCCGCTTTTCGCGATGATGAAATGGAACGATCAATTAAATAAAACGGACGTGGTAAGAAAAAAAGGACTTGTATAAAGCCAAGAAACATATTATTTGATACTGTCGGCTATAATTAAAGGGAGATAAAAATGCCTGAACTTGTTCTTATGGGAAATGTCGGACGTATCGAAGCCAGGTACCATCACTGTAAAAATCCGAATGCTCCTTTGGTAATTGTTTTGCATCCGAATCCTTTGCAGGGCGGCACGATGAACAGTCGTGTTACGGTCGCATTATACAATGCGTTCGTGGAGAACGGTTTTTCCGCCATAAGATTCAATTTTCGAGGCGTCGGAAAATCCGAAGGAGTCTATGATAAAGGTGAGGGCGAATTAACGGATACGGCTGCGGTTCTGGATTGGATTCAATCCGTAAATCACGGAGCGCATCCGGTGTGGGTTGCAGGTTTTTCTTTCGGCGCGTTGATCGGTATGCAATTATTGATGAGACGTCCGGAAATCGTCGGATTTGTGTCCGTATGTCCTCCGGCCAATTTGTACGATTTTTCGTTTTTGGCTCCGTGCCCTGTTTCGGGTATGATAGTCAACGGAGAAAATGATTTTGTGTGCCCAACGGAGAGCGTAGGTAAATTGGTGGAAAAATTGAATAAGCAAAGGGGAATCAAAATTGATTACAGAGTTATTCCGGGCTGCGATCATTCTTTTTCCGATCATCTGGATACTTTAAAAGATTGCGTTGCGGAACATTTAAATATGAACCCGATCGGAAAAGCGGTAAATATGTAGAAGTGTACGGGAAAATCAGATGAAATATAAATCCTCATTTTTGAATGAAGCGGAGGCTCGCGGTTTTTTTTATCAATCGACGAATCTTGAAGCCATGGACGAGTTTTTGGTTGCGAAGGGAAAATTCGGATATTTGGGGATCGACGTTACAGCGAAAAGTTTGCACGTCGGCCATTTGATTCCGATTTTTCTTCTGCGACTGTTTCAAAAACACGGACATCGTCCAATAGTGCTGGCCGGTGGCGGTACGACGAAAATCGGAGATCCGTCTTTTAAAAACACGACTCGCCCGATTCTCACGGATGCTGAAATTGCCGAAAATATGAAGGGGGTGAAATCGTGTCTCCTTCCGTTTTTGCGATTCGGAGACGGAGATTCGGACGCCGTCATGGTGAATAATGCGGATTGGTTGGACGAATTGGCCTACATTCCCTTTCTGCGCGACATCGGAAAATATTTTTCCGTTAATCGTATGATCGGTTTTGAATCCGTGAAAGCAAAATTGGACGCAAACGATTCTCTGAGTTTTTTGGAATTCAATTACATGGCGCTGCAGGCCTACGATTTTTACAAATTATATCTTGATAAAGGATGTTGCATCCAATTCGGAGGTCAGGATCAATGGGGAAATATCGTTTTCGGAGTTGAGTTGATCCGGAAAAAACTCGGAAAAGAAGTTTTCGGATTTACAAATCCGCTTCTCACAACTTCCGGCGGCCAAAAAATGGGAAAAACCGCAAAGGGTGCCGTTTGGTTATCGAAAGATTTTTTGTCGGCCTACGATTTTTGGCAGTACTGGAGAAACGTTGACGACGCCGACGTAATTAAGCTGATGTATTTATTCACGGATATAGAAATCGGCGAAATCAAAAAGATGGAGTCGATCCGCGGACAGGAATTGAACGAAATAAAAAAAATATTGGCGGACGAAGTGACGGCCGTCGCCCACGGAAGAGATTCCCTCGACGAAATTCACAGAGCGGCTTCCGGTGTGTTCGGTAACTCCGAAGGCGATCTGTCCGAGTTGACGTCGATTCCGAAATATTTTTTGAAAAACGAAAATTGCGAATCCGTATCCGTCACGGATATTCTCGTCGAAAGTAATATGTGCGTCAGCAGGAGCGATGCAAAACGTCTGCTTCGCAGCAACGCCGTATGTATAGACGGCGAGGTCGTAGCGGAGGATTATAAAATTTCGGCGAATTTGAAATCCGGTGAAATGCTGAAACTTTCCTGCGGAAAAAAGAAGCATTTGTTGATTCTTCGAGGCGAGTCGAAATAAATTTTATAAACACTCTGGTATTTTGTTTTTATTTTTGGTATGTATGTTCACGTGTTCCTCGGTAGCTCAGCGGTAGAGCAAGTGGCTGTTAACCACTGGGTCGGCGGTTCGAGCCCGTCCCGAGGAGCCATTCAAAAATAGAAGCTCAAAAATTTTTCAAAAAAAACACTAACCTAGCTCAGTGTTTTTGTTGTAAATTTGTTTTATATTTTTTATGGTGTGTTTGTAATGCAAGAAAATCTGTTGATAAAGGCCGGTGATTTCGAGGGAGGGGATTTGATTTCGTCTCTTGTTCAGGATTCCATTTTTCACATTTCATTTCATTCTTTTCGGGAAGAGAATAAAATCTTCAGTCTTATGTTGAACAGATTTTGCTGGGAATCCGTTTCCGATTTTGAAGAAGAGAAATGTTATTATCGCGTTCACTCCGGTTTGTATATACACAATGTGGAATCCGTGAAGGCCAATTTCGGCGCGGAGGATGATCAATACTTGAACCTGCTGACTTTTCATTTGTCCGAAAATGAAATCAATTTGATTTTTTCCGGAAACAAACATATTTGCGTCGGCGTAGGCGGAATTTTGGTTTACCTGAAGGATCTTCACGACAGATATCCGACATCGTCTTTACCTCAGCACGATATCGCATAACAGACCTCTTGCGAAACGTCATTCTTTCGGTATTTTTGTTGTCGGTCCGTTTTTCGAATCCTCTCCTACATTAAGTACGCTGCAGTTCTGCGAGGTGTATTTCCTATAAAAATCCTCAAAATAATTTAGTTTTTCAAAAGGTCTAATTTTTATCGATTATTTTATCTATTTAATCTCTGAGGGTTGAATTTCCCGCAGCTCTGCTGCGAAAAAAAAGCCAAAAGCAAAATCTACTCAATACCCCGTTGCTCTGCAGCGGGCGTCGTTTATTTTTCTAAAAATATTTTCTTTTCACTGCGGTCTCCGGTATACATTATCCGACCTTGGAGATGTTTGAATGTCGGATACTATTCGCTATTTGGAAAAACAAACAAAATTTAACAGTTTGGACACAATAAAACGGGCATTGCATCTGCTTGATTTAAAAATTGATCCGGAAAAAGTTATCGTCGTAGCCGGAACAAACGGAAAAGGTACCACCTGCTCCGCGTTGCAGACTTTGCTGATTTCATCCGGAAAAAATGTCGGCTTTTTTTCGTCGCCGCATCTGATAAAAATAAACGAACGCATAAAATTTAACGGCATTGATATTTCCGACGGAGATCTTGAGGATGTTTTTCGCCGAGTGCACGCGAAAACCCGAGATTTCGAATTGAGTTATTTTGAATATCTGACATTGATGGCGGCCTGTTATTTTTTCGCGATAAAAAATGTCGATTACGCGATTTTTGAGGTCGGGCTGGGAGGATCCGAGGACGCTTCCAACGCCGTTCCGCATGCGATCAGTGTGATTACGAGTTTGGCAATGGATCATGAGGCCGTTCTCGGAAACAATATTTTGGAAATCGCCTCAAATAAATTCGGAATTATCGGCGAAGGCAACAGAGTCTTTCACACGGAATTTTCGGACGAACGCGTGGCTCTCAGAGCATCGGAAACGACCCAAAAATTCGGCGCCCGCCTCATCTGCGCCTATCCCTACGCCTGTGAAGTTGAGGAGGGCGAAAAATATCCCGAGTTTTTCATAAAAAATCGATTCGGGAAATTCAGGATGAATCTTCCGGGAAAAAGAGCCGCCGAAAATATTTCCCTTGCGGTGACTGTTTTTGATCATCTGGTTGAAAATGCCGAGCGATTTTTTTCGGCCATAGAAAATATCACCTGGCCCTGTCGCATGGAAAGGATCGTATACAAAAATCGGGATATTTTTCTTTCCGGGGATCATAATCCCCACGGAGTCCAAAGTTTGACAGATATTTTAAAATACTACTCCTATGAAAAAATCCGATTTGTAGTCGGCATCTGCTACGACAAAAATTACCGCGAAATGCTGCAAAAATTGAAAAATTTAAAAAATTCTCATATTTATCTTACAGAAACACCTGTAAAAACTCTTTCGATAAAAGATTACGATCCGACCTTTCTCGGGGAAGTCGATTTTGTGTCAGCGGATCCGACAGCAGCGCTGGACGCTGCTGTTCTGAGCGCCGGTCGTGACGATTTGGTGGTTGTTACCGGATCACTGTATCTGACTGGAGAGATAAAAAAATCCGTAGCGTCATGACCGAAGAAAATCTCAAACGGTGTTTTGTATCCTAACACTTTTCTCGGACGATTGTTCAATGGGCGACATTCGGGGGAGTCACGTTGCTTTCCCCCGACTCCGGAATTCGGAAAAAGTGAGTTTAAATGCTCTGATCTGAAGTAACAGTGTTACCGGGGATTTCACAGATAAATTCTTCAAACGGTCGCAGCTTTTCGAGTATTCCTGCGTAGAAAGCTGACATTTCAGGAATATTCAGATTTTGAAGATCCCCCAAATAATTCAAAAGATAACCTTTGAAAGTTCTACCAAGGGAAAACTTTATGTTTCCTTGCGGAAAGGCTGAAGCAAAATAGCTGCCGACAAAGCTTTTAACTAAATTGACGAGAGGATCTTCCAGAGGTTTGTTTCTGAAAGACAGGATAAGAACGGAGGAAATAAAGCGAAATATATCCTCTTCTCTTTCACCTTTTTTATACATCGCCATATCAATAAAGGTTACATACGAGTTCGCTTGATTAAAAATCATATTGCCGGTAGATAAATCACCATGCAAAAAATCACAAAGCAGAGGATTATCGTCAACAGCGCCAATTTTGTGAAACTCAGCGACTCGTTCACCAAGGGTCCGAAAAACGGTAAGTAGCTGATCATTCAGACTTTCTTTTTTAATTGCGCGTTTCAGCAAATCAGATATCGATTCTCCCTCTGCTCTTTCCATAAACAACAGCAGTGATTGTTCTCCCTCTAAAACCGGACGGAGTATTTGACTTGTAGAAGATAAAAAACAATTATAAGGACCAAATGATCCTCGATCTGTCTTTTCTCCATCAATAGATCTGACATCACCGAATTCCCGGCGCACCCACAGTTTTTCTCTAAGGCTTGGCTCAAGTGTACAAAAATGGGTCGGCACTATAATTTTGATGCGACTCATGTCATAGGATCTTTCTTGCATAAATATCCGAATGTCGTGAGCGGAATGCGCTTCTCTTGCCGCATCAGACTTAAGAGATTTTATTATATACTTCGGCGTCAAACGTGTATCTGCATCTGCCGAAACCGAAACTTCCAATATCGACGATTTGTTGGAATCATACTTTGTTTGTTTAACAGTTATGGTAGCATCTCGTCCCTCTATTGTTTTTACGCATTCAGACGCAAAATCACCAATTACCCCATCATTAACAAATATCGGAATCTTCGCGACACTGTTGGAAAAATAAAAATACCCGATTCCGACCATCGCAGAACAATTACTGAAACAACAAGCAAAAAGAGCCAATCCGCATAAAATTCTTTTCATAATATTCTCCCCATTCTTCATAAAATTACAAATAACACTGTCTATTTAGTGCACATTTAAACAATTGTCAACTTTTTATTTACGCAGTTAGTGGAATACGTGGTCATTTAATTATTGACTGAAAGGAGACCGACATATTTCGAGGTGCTCATTAAGCCATATTTTATTATAGGAAAACGCCGAAAAGTATCGTACACTTAGGTCTATGATGAGAAATAGGTTATAGTTTATGCTTACCGTCAAAGAAGTCGAAGCGAAAGCCCGCATGCTCGAAGATCAGAATTATGAATTTAGGGCATTCT
>JAISCG010000021.1 GCA_031265715.1 Holosporaceae bacterium
TTTGATCTCACCTGGAACGACGTTGATTTTGAACATGAAATTTTGTTTATAAAAGATACAAAATCCGGGCATAACAGAAATGCGATTATGACCCCGGATATCAAGAAAATGCTCGAAAAAAACAGGCAAAATTCGCAATCAAACGGTTTCGTTTTTACGGCAAGCATTGGGGGATCGATTAAAAGTGTTTCCAAGAGCTTCAGCAGATCTGTCGAATCGCTGGGGTTTAATAAAGGGGTAGATGATCCGCGCCAAAAAGTAGTCTTCCACACGCTGCGACACACCTATGCCAGTTGGCTTGTGATGAGCGGAGTGGATTTATATACGGTGCAAAAACTCATGGGACATTCGACAATTGCGATGACAGAAAGATACTCGCATCTGGCTCCCAATCACCTGAAAAAAGCGGTCGGAATGTTTGTTGCCGCTCTGAAGTGAATTCGACAGAAACTCATCGACAATGCTACGGAGCCCTCAATTGCGGCATGATTCCGTCCAATGACAGCAATTCACAGGTTACGTGTACACTCCCAATCGTTGTTTTTTAGAATTTTAATGCTGAATTCATGTGGTTTACGGGGAGGGTGGGACACATCCCCTTGTGACCTCAAATTTGAGTGATCACGCATTTTGAAATGTTGATCAAACCGTCAATATTTTACTTCATATTTCGCATTTAATGAAAATGCACTTTATGTTTGTCCCGGTGAATCTTGATTTCGTCGATTTTGTAGATTGTTATATCATCGGTACTCCCTAAATCTTCGGGTAACAGTTCCCGCGTCATTTTTACCGGCGCAGGCACAGGTGTGCTCCCGGGAAGCGGTATCTGAAACGCGTTTTTTACCACCAAAACAATTTTTTCGTTTTTGCCGACGGCAAGTCCCTTCTCGCGTGTTATTGCTTCCATTTTATCGCGTATAGCCATTCGGTCATGATAAATCCCATTTTTTCGTTTTATACACGGTACTTCCCAAAAGATCAACTTCACCGGTAGACACATCACACCCTTTACTAATGCCGTCCGGGCCGGTTATACTTTTACCAGAGGGTAGGTGTTTTTATGACGGTTTTCAAAAAGATTTCACAGCATAGAGTTTTTAACGAAGGTAAATTCAGTTGTTATCTCGTAGGGGAAGACAGCATGGCCGATCGTTGTGTAAAGGTTATTTTGGAGGAGGGACATGATTTACTGGGAATATGTACTCCGAACGACAAACTGGCACTGTTTGCGGAGCAAAATGAAATACCTTGTACGAATTCACTCGAGATTTTTGAGTCTTGGATGAAAGAAAATCGATGCGATTTTTTATTCAGCGTGGTTAATACCAGAATTCTGCGTGAAGGGATAATCAAGCAGCCGCGGCAATTTTGCATTAATTTTCATAATGCTCCTCTTCCCAAATACGCGGGAGTGCATGCAACTCCGTGGGCTATTTTAAACGACGAAAAAACCCATGGAGCAACGTGGCACGTTCTTGAAGAAGGCGTCGATACCGGAGATATATTAAAGCAATGTATTTTTAAGACAGGTGATCGCGATACCGGTTTTTCTTTGAATGTTAAGTGTATAGAAAATGCAATGCCGTTGTTTCACGATTTACTGAAAGAATTGACCGACGGCACTTACAAAAGGGTGCAACAGGATTTAAATCAAAGAAGTTACTACACCCTTCACCAAAAACCGAAAAATTTCGGAGTTATTTCGTGGCCATCCGCAACGGCGGAGGAAATTTATGCAATGCGACGTGCGCTGGATTTTTCTGAATATGCCAACAATTTGTGTTTACCTAAGTTTATTTGCGACAACACCGTTTTTTTCGCGAAGAGAATTAATATATCGGATAAAAAATCAAAGGCCGAACCCGGCACCATTGTTGATATATCGGAGAAGTATCTGAGAATAGCGACTCTTACAAATGACATTACCGTTTCGCAGATAACCGATATCGACAACAAAAGTTACGAGATTGCCGACTTTGTGGCAGCGCATGGAATTTCGGAAGGAAAAGGATTAACTTCCCCGGATCCGGTGTTTTTGGATAAGTTGAGGCAACACGGCGAAAAATTATCCGAATCGGAATCGTATTGGGTGAAAACTCTTGAGCGAGCCGAAAGTTTGAATTTTCTGTCTTTAAATACTTCTCGAACAAAAAATGATGTGGTCGTAAAAGAGAAAATCGTATTTTCAGACAAGACATTTTCAGAAAAGGTATCTTCGTTACTGCCGGAAGACGCAAGCTCTGAAACTGCTCTCATCACAATGTTTCTTTTATATTTATACAGATTAAACAACTATGACGACTACAGCGTCGGGTACAAATCATCCTATGCAGAAAGTATAGCCGAGGATATCGGAGATTTTTTTGCGGAGGTCGTGCCGATAAATTTAACTTTTTCCGCAGAAATTGACTTTATTCAGGCTTTCTCCCCGGTTGCGAAATTACTTAGCACCACAAAAGCTAAGAATACATTTTCCAAAGATGTAAATCTGCGATATCCGCAGTTGCACGATAATACTCTGTCCCTGCCGATTGTGATAAGCACGTCCGAGCCGACCGCCGGCAACAGCAGGTGTTTGTGTTTTGTTATCAACAGCAACACTATAAAGCTTTATTTTCCCGACGATTTAGACGAGCTGAATTTAAAAATTGCGGAGAATATGTCGGGACATCTGCAAGTTTTTATCAGTGAAATTTTGCGGGATAAGACGCTTCGGGTGAAAAATGTGCCTCTTCTCACGGAATCGGAAAAGCACCTGCTGATGGAGGAATATAACGATACGGCGGCGGATTATCCGAGAAATTCTTCGATAGTGGAGATATTTGAAGAGCAGGTATTAAAATACCCGAACAACATCGCGGTAAAACACGAAAACAATTGTTTAACCTATGATGAATTGAATCAAAAGGCCAATCAGTTGGTGTCTCACCTGACAGATCTCGGAGTAAAAAAGGGAAGCATTGTCGCAACATACTTCAACAAAGGTATAAATTCTATTTTAAGCATGCTTGCCGTCGTAAAATCCGGAGCCGCTTACACTCCCATAGACCCCATGTATCCCAAGGAGTATATCAAGAATATTATTAAGGATACGGGAACGTTGGTTCTGTTAACTCAGGAAAAAGACAGACAAAATTTAGAGAAGTCCCTGCCTTCCGGAAGATTTATAATACTTTCCATTGACGATCCGGATTTGGAAAAGAAAATTTTCGATAACCCCGATAATAAAAATGCCTCGATAAAAATAGAGTCCTCCGATCTCGTTTATGTTATGTATACTTCCGGTTCAACCGGAGTTCCCAAGGGAGTGATGGTTCCTCATCGCGGAGTGGTGAGATTAGTTAAGAATACGAATTATATTAAATTTGAACCCGGCGATTGCGTAGCACAGGCAACCAGCATAAGCTTCGATCCCTCCACGTTGGAAATCTGGGGAGCTTTGCTGAACGGCGCCACCCTGGTGTGCGCAGATACCGATCTCACTACAGATGCGGAAAGACTCGGCAGATTTTTACATAATGAAAAAGCGACATTTTTATCATTGACGCCTGCATTGTTTGATCAACTTGTATCGGTTAACAATGAGATGTTCGGGGAGCTTAAGTTTTTGTTCATCGGGGGAGATGTGTTGAATGTGGAAAGTGTTCACAGGATACTGAATTGCAGCGAAGGATGCCCGTCTCATGTATTAAATGTGTATGGTCCCACTGAAAATACAGTGATAACGTCCGCATTTTTCGTACCCAAAGATTTCGATAGGAACAGATCGATTCCGATAGGAAAACCGATAGCAAACACAACGGTCTATGTTTTGGACAGGCATTTGAATCCGATGCCCGTCGGCATACCGGGAGAATTGTGCGCCGGAGGAGACGGTCTGGCCGTCGGATACCTCAACAGAGAAGATTTAACGAAAGAAAAGTTTGTAAAAACTGTTTTAAACGGGAAAGACGCAAGATTTTACAAAATAGGAGATCTCGTGAGGTGGCTGTCCGACGGAAATTTAGAGTATATCTGCAGAATAGACAATCAGGTTAAAATCAGAGGATTTAGAATAGAACTGGACGCCATAGAGTTATGTCTGTTAAACAGTAAGTTGATAAATCAATGCGCCGTTATTATTCAACAGGACAACAGAAAAAGGAAAACCATTGTTGTTTTTCTGGTATTTAAGAGAAAAAAAGACATACCGGCACTTCGCAAATTTTTGAGTAAATACTTGCCGCATTATATGGTGCCGAATGTGTTTATTGCCGTTAATTCTTTACCGCAGACTCCAAACGGGAAAGTTGATAAAAAAGAGCTTTTTTCGAGATTTAAGGAAAATACCTACGAGTCGGTTAACTACGTGGCTCCGAGAAATGAATTGGAAAGCAAATTGGCGGATATATGGAAAGACCTGCTCAGGTTAAATATAGTGGGTGTAACCGATAATTTTTTTGACGTCGGCGGGTATTCTCTGCTGATAACGGAAATGACGGTAAGGATAAAAGAGCAATTTAATATAGAGCTTTCTCTGTCGTCATTTTTAGAGTCTCCGACGATAGAAACTTTATCAAGGTTAATCGATCCGGAAGACGCGGAATCTTCGTGCAATTCGAGTGTCTCCTCACAATTTGAAAAAGATATTTTCCTTGATCCGAAAATAAAACCGATTGCGGATAATGCTTCCGAGAGCAGAGTCGATGCGCAAAAAAGTGTGTTGTTGACAGGCGCCACGGGATTTTTAGGAGCCTATCTGCTGGGGGATCTTTACAGATTAACGAAGGCGAAAATTTATTGCCTTGTAAGGGGGAAAGATATAGATGACGCAAAACAAAGATTAGGAAAAACGATAGAGAAGTACCAATTGGACAATGCGTTGATCCGCGATGTCGACAGAGTAAATGTTATACTCGGCGATTTATCAAAACCAAACCTCGGGCTTGACCAATCCTTATTCGATAAACTGGCTGCGGAGGTGCACGACATTTATCACTGCGGAGCAAATGTTCATCACATATACAACTATGAAACATTACGGAAGAGCAATGTGTTAAGCACATTGGAGGTAGTAAAGCTGGCCGTCAATAAAAGAAATAAACATATTCATTATATTTCCACGTTATCGGTTATCAGCGGCGCGCACCTGGAGCAGGATAAATTGGTAAAAGAAGATTTTATAACCGAAAATAACGCTAAATTGGAAAAACTGAACGGATACGCTCAAACAAAATTGGCTTCGGAAATTATTCTGGGTAAGGCGCACAAACGCGGAATATCTGTTTCGATATACAGACCTTCTTGGATCATAGGAAGTATGAAGGGTAAATATTATGATTTAGAAACCAATCATCTGTTACTTCTCCTAAAAGGATGTGTTCAAATGGGATATGCGCCCGGGCTTAATACAAAAATGAGCGTATTACCGATCGATTTTGTAAGCTCGTTCATAGTGAAAATTTCGCTGAACAGCAAAATCAACAATCTTGCGGTTTTTAATCTGGTTAATCCGTTTTATGTTTCATGGAATAAATTGATTCAAAAACTCAGTTTACGCGGGATTAAAATATCCTCGGTATCGCCTGTTTTTTGGTATAAAAATTATTTTTCCAAAGTTGACGGATGGAATATCGCATATCCTCTGATGTCGCTATATTCGGACGGCGGAGTTAATTGGGCCAAGATACAAAACATCCTTTGGAAAGTTGATACAAGCAACACAAAATCAGCCGCTAAGATGTTAAATCTGACGTATGATAAAGTTGACGATTTTTTGGCAGATACCGTATTGGATTTTTATAACGAGACCGTGTTATCGGATTAATGAACCAATGTCATAGGAAAAAAAATGGATCCGGCAAAAGAAAATGAAGAAAAAGATCGATTTATAAGTTGTTTGGAAGAAATTGCAGAATGCGTGCCCGGTAATTTTTATTGGAAAGATAAAAACGGAACGTATTTGGGATGTAACAAATCCCTTTTGTTCGGTTGCGGGTACGGGGACGTTATCGGAAAAACCGACTATGATCTTTGGCCGAACCAAGCTGAAGAACTTCGCGAAAATGATGTAAAAGTAATGACTTCGGGCGCAGCAATGCATTTCGAGGAGTTCATACAGTGTGGCGACGGAACTACTCTGTATTTTACGGTTGTGAAGATTCCGCTAAAAAATACAAAAGGCGAAATAGTCGGTACCATAGGCAATTCGTTGGACATTACCTATCGCAAAGAAGCTGAAAAATTGAGAATAGAGAATGAGTCGCATAAAATAACGATAAAAGAACAGAAAAAATTTCAAAAAGTCGCGGATCAGGTAATTCATGATATGCGAACTCCGCTGTATGTTTTGCTTTCTTGTTTAAAAACATGTAAAAACCTTTCGGAAAGAGAATACATAAAATTAAGGGAGGCCGTGAACAGTATTAAAAATATAGCACAAATATTTTTAGAATATTCTTCGGATAAAGAAGAGACCGCAGATCGCCAATACATTCCGGTTTCCCTGGCGTTGGAAGAAGTTATGGGGCAAAAAGAGATTCAATATAGCGGCAGTGATATAGAGTTTCGGTACTTCTTTGATCCGTCCCTTCGTTTTGTTTTTATTTGCGGAAATGCCCTGAATTTCGAGCGTATGATAAGCAATTTGATAAGCAACTCCGTGGAAGCGCTTGAAGGTAAAAAAGGGATAGTAAAAGTCAGTCTTTCTCTGGATAAGTATGGAAATAATGTGAAGATTGTCGTTCAAGATAACGGAAAAGGAATGTCACCGGAAATGGTGGAAATACTCATGAAAAACGAGCCGATTCCCACCACCAAAGCAGACGGATTCGGAATCGGAACGAGTCAGATTCGAGATGTCATGAAGGAATTTAACGGCAAGCAATTTGTAGAATCAAAACGAGATATCGGAACAAAAATCACGCTCGCCATTCCCAAAGCCGGAGATCCGAAGTGGCTGATTAAAAAAATAGAGCTTCGTAAAGGGGATACGGTTATTGTTTTGGACGATGATGTTCTGGCGCATCGCATGTGGAAAGAGAGACTCAAACAGTATCGATCCGGTATTACCCTGAAATTTTTCGAAAACGGTCGAGAGACATGTGATTTTATAAATTCGTTTAAAAAAAAAGATAAGATTGTTTTATTATCGGATTGCGAATTAAGATACCAAAGGCTGGACGGTTTAGACGTCATTCAAAACAGCGGTATGAACAATTTCAGGTCTGTTATAGTCAGCAGCATCTATAATCGCAGGGAAATACAGGAGAGGGCAGATTCACTCGGTATAAAAATACTGCCGAAAGCCTTTATCGATGATGTTCAACTTACTTTAGACGGAAAAGAAGATGTTGATCCGTCGTCTTCCGGTGCAAACGTGGTAGTGTTGGATGATGAAAAGTATTTTGCCGATAATATCAGCGATGTTTTAAGATCCAAGGGGATGGAGGTTGATACCTACTACAATCCCGGGGACCTTATAAAAAATCTGTCACGATACGATATCAACATAAAAATAGTTATGGATAATTATTTTCAAGGTGATATTACCGGAGAAGATTTCGCAAAAAAGTTGTTTGAAAGCGGATTCGAAAGAGTTTGTCTGTTGACGGGAGCGGTCAATATCGCGAACACTTTGTTAAAGTATCCCAAAGGTACAAAAATTATATCGAAAGGATCGGATAATTTTGATGAAGATCTTCTATATTGGTGCAAAAAATCATTTTGACCTGCGGTCTACAAAGTCGCAAACACTGCAGAAATATGTCAAAAAGAGCCCCTAAAACAGATTGTGCTTACCACCCGTCGGATCTTTTTTTTGCTTGAAATTTTAGTAAACAGTACTTGTGATAACATTTTCTCGTCATTGCGAGGAGCAACGCGACGCGGCAATCCAGGTTTTAAAAATTTACTTAAATTTGAGTACTGGATTGCCGCGTCGCGTTGCTCCTCGCAATGACGAATGCGCCCAACTAAATGAGGCAGG
>JAISCG010000034.1 GCA_031265715.1 Holosporaceae bacterium
TGCGCACCATCGGGTTAACCCGGGCGGCGATCACGCGCATATTTTTTATGGCCGGAACGTCGATAGGAATTTTCGGAACTTTTATCGGAGCTTTTGTCGGAATAATTTTTGCAGCCAACATCCGAAAAATTCAGGAAATTTTGGAAACGTTGCTGGGGATGGAGGTTTTTTCCCCCGAGGTTTATTTTCTGACGCATTTGCCGTCGCTGCTGGATCCGAACGATGTGACGATTACTGTTCTTGTTTCGTTTTCTCTGTCCTGTTTAGCCACGATTTATCCGGCGCGAAAGGCCGGCAGATTGCACCCGACCGAAATATTGAGACATTCATGAAACCTACGGTAATTTCTCTGGAGCATATCGAAAAACAGTATAGCAAAAAAGATTCTTTTGTGTTGAGAGATGTGTTTTTGTCGGTGAGGGAATCGGAATTTGTCGCGCTGCTCGGTCCGTCCGGTTCCGGAAAATCGACGCTGCTGCATATCGCCGGATTGTTGGATCATCAAACCCACGGATTTGTTTTTATCGGAGAGGAAGACGTCTCCAAAATGTCCGACAACGAAAAAACCGCCCTCAGACTTTCAAAAATAGGCTTTGTTTATCAATATCATCATCTGTTGCAGGAACTTTCGGCAGTTGAAAACGTTATGCTTCCGCAATTAATAGCGGGAGTACCGAAAAAAAAGGCAAAAGAAAAAGCGGCGGAACTGTTGATCAATTTAGATTTGGAAAATAAGCTGCATTCGTTTCCGTCGCAACTTTCCGGAGGACAAAAGCAGCGGGTTGCGATTGCGCGCGCCGTCGCCAACGATCCGATGCTGTTGCTTGCGGACGAGCCGACCGGTAATCTCGATCCGGAGACGGCTTTTTTTGTATTTCATGATCTGATGCGAATTATGCACAGAGCGAAAATGTCCGCGATCATCGCCACGCATAATTACGAGCTTGCAGCCAAGATGCATCGCAGATTTTTAATTTCGGAAGGAAGATTAATGGAGCAATGAGCAAATTCATTCACCTTCGATTGCACTCCGCATATTCTTTGGCAGAGGGCGCCATAAAAATGGAAAAGCTCACAAAGTTGTGCGAAGAAAATAAAATGCCGGCCGTGGCCGTCACCGATACCAACAATCTTTTCGGCGCTTTGGAATTTTCCATAAAATGCTCCGAGCACGGAATTCAGCCGATTATTGCGTGCCAATTGAATGTTGCGCATGTAAAAAAAATCGATCGTTCCACAAATGTGTTGCTGTATGTAAAAAATAAAATCGGGT
The DNA here is from genome assembly GCA_031265715.1 of Holosporaceae bacterium. Lineage (GTDB taxonomy): Bacteria > Pseudomonadota > Alphaproteobacteria > UBA3830 > UBA3830 > JAIRMQ01. The sequence goes on from JAISCG010000034.1 coordinate 1,274, forward strand.
ATCAAAATCTAATTCAATTGGTATCCGGCGCGCATCTCTCGTCCTCCTCGGAAACACATCCTGAAATTTCGCAGGATTTTCTCGCGCAATATTCGGAAGGTTTAATGCTGGCAACCGGCGGAATACAGGGATCGTTGGGGGCGTTGCTTCTGGATAACGACGTCGACGGCGCGCGCGAATATTTGAATTTTTTGAAAAAGCATTTCGAAGGTCGGTTATATATAGAATTGTCCCGTCACAACAGCGAATACGAAAACAGGATTGAGGAAAACGCGATTTCTCTGGCCTACGATTTGAATCTTCCGTTGCTGGCGACAAACAATGTTTGTTTTCCCTACCGGGACGATTTCGAATCGCATGACGTTTTGATTTGTGTTGCCCAGGGACGCACCGTGTACGATTCCGAGAGAGAAACGTCCTCTCCGGAATTTTATTTTAAATCGCCGGAGGATATGGTTGCACTGTTCGGCGATATTCCCGAAGCAACGGAAAATACATTGAATCTTGCGCGGCGCTGTTCATTCATGCTTAATCCGCAAAAACCGCGAACTCCGATTTTTAAAACGGAAAGCGGAAAAAGTCAGGACGACGAGTTGCGCGACGTCGCTGCGGAAGGCTTGAATATCAGACTCGAAAAATTGCGCGACAAAGATAATTTTGAGGAAATAAAAAAAGAATATTTTGAAAGACTTGACTACGAATTGAATATGATCAAAAGAATGGGATTCAGCGGATATTTTTTGATCGTTTCCGATTACGTGAGCTGGGCGAAATCGCAGGATATTCCGGTCGGTCCCGGGAGAGGTTCCGGAGCGGGATCGATCGTCGCGTGGTCGATAAAAATTACGGACATTGATCCGATACGGTTTCAATTATTTTTTGAAAGATTTTTAAATCCCGATCGAGTTTCCATGCCGGACTTCGATATAGATTTTTGCCAGGAACGCCGGGACGAGGTAATTTCCTATGTTCAGCGAAAATACGGATTCGAATCCGTGGCGCAAATTATAACTTTCGGAAAATTGCAGGCCAAAGCCGTCATAAGGGACGTCGGGCGCGTATTGGCGCTGGGGTACGGTTTCGTCGATAAAATTGCGAAAATGATTCCGTTCAATCCGGCCAATCCGCTGACTCTGCAAGAAGCTCTGGATTCGGAGCAGTCTCTAAAGGATTTGGTAAATTCCGATCCCCAGGTTAAACACTTGACGGAAATCGCGCTGAAACTTGAGGGGCTTTATCGTCACCCCGGAGTGCATGCCGCCGGCGTCGTCATCTCCGATCAAAAATTGCAGAATGTGATTCCGCTTTACAAAGATGTAAAATCCACCATGCCGGTGACGCAATTTTCAATGAAATATATCGAAAGCGCCGGCCTGATAAAATTCGATTTTCTCGGATTAAAAACCCTGACGGTTATCCAAAAAACTTTGGATCTTATAAAAGAAAGGGGAATTAATCTGGCCGCGCACGAAATTCCGCTTGACGATGAAAAAACTTTTGAACTTTTGAAAAAAGTGAATTGTGTCGGCGTGTTCCAGATAGAAAGCGGAGGTATGCGCGATGCTCTGAAAAAAATGCAGCCGGACAGAGTCGAGGATCTGATAGCGCTGGTCGCTCTTTACCGTCCGGGTCCCATGGATGATATTCCGAAGTACATCGCGTGCAAGCACGGCGCGGAACCGATTACCTATCTGCACGAAAAACTCGAGCCGATTCTGGCTGAAACCTACGGGGTAATGGTTTATCAGGAACAGGTTATGCAAATTGCCCGGTCCGTCGGAGGGTATACTCTCGGCCAGGCAGATATTTTGCGAAGAGCGATGGGAAAGAAAAATAAAGAAGAAATGCTCGCGCAAAAAAAGCGATTCATCGGCGGAGCGACGGAGTGCAGTGTTGCCGTTGACGTCGCGGAACGTTTGTTCGAATTAATGAATAAATTCGCCGGCTACGGATTCAACAAATCGCACGCCACTCCCTACGGATTGCTCACCTACCAAACGGCGTTTTTGAAAGCAAATTACCAAACGGAATTTTTCGCCGCGGTCATGACTCTTGATATGAACAACACGGATAAACTGAGCGTTTATTATCAGGACGCAAAAAAAAATAAAATCACGATTTTGCCTCCGGATATCAATATGTCGGAAAGCGAATTTATCGCCGATTACAAAAAAAGAACTATTATATACAGTCTCGCGGCGGTCAAAGGCAGCGGAGGTAATGTCGCAAAAGAAATTACAAAGGAGCGAAAAAAGAACGGTCCATATACTTCGATTTTTGATTTTATCGAACGCATCGAACCGACAAAAATTTTAAACCGGAGATTCGTGGAAAATTTCATCAAATCCGGCGCGTTTGATAAATTGCATCCGAACAGGAATCAACTGTTTGAATCTCTTGATATAATTATGTCGATGAAAAC
>JAISCG010000080.1 GCA_031265715.1 Holosporaceae bacterium
CACGCTTCGCTGCTGCCGAGATGGCGCGGAGCTGCTCCGATTCAGTCGGCCATTTTATCCGGAGATGAAAAAACCGGCATTACCGTCATGAAAATGGACGCCGGAGTGGACACCGGAGATATCATTTCAATGAAGAGTATCGATATTTCTCCGAAAATGACCCACGGAGAGCTTTCCGACAGATTGGGAGACCTCGGAGCGGAGATGATTGTCGAGACTTTGGCCGATCTTGAGGGCAATCTGGCGAAATCCCGAAAACAGCCGGGAGAAGGCATCGCCTATTCGAAAAAAATTACAAAAGACGATTGCAGAATTAATCCGAACGATTCGGCGGAAAATGTTCTGCGCTGCATTCGGGCATTTGCCCCGACTCCGGCGGCGTGGACGGAAATTGAAGGTATTCGCATTAAAATTTTCGACGCCGAAATCGTGAATACAAACGAAAATCACCGCTGCGGATCGGTGCTCGACGGTCTGATCATCGTATGCCGCGACGGGGCGATCAAATTAACGGAAATTCAGCCTTCCGGAAAAAACAAAATGTCCGGAGAAGATTTTCTCCGGGGTCACAGGAATTTAATCGGTAAAATTGTCGCATAAAAAAACCGGTCAGATACTTGGGTGTCTGACCGATTTTTTATGAGACTCGACGAAATATTCCTCGAAACTACGGATTACTCGAACCTTCTGCTTCGAGGGCTCTCAAACCTTCTGCCTCGAGTTCGCTTGAAGTTTTTGCCCCATCCCATTTTAATGACCAGATCCAACGTTTTTTTTCTAAGGAAATGGCAAGATCCAATGGAGTTTTACCATCGACGAGCACATTAATGTTTGCAGGTTTTAAAGAGTAAGAAATATAGAAAGAGTAAGAAATATAGGTTGATTCAAGTTCAGCAACAGCAATATGCCATAAACTTTTCCCTTCGCTGAACACGTTAGGGTCTGCCTTATATATTTTCAGCAGATCTCCAACCAAATACATTTTTCCTGATACCATAGCAGAATGTAACGCAGTTCTTCCACAGCTGAGCCCATTAATATCTGCGCCGTGAGCCAGCAGAAAATCGAGCATAACCCTTTTTTCTCCCGAATAAACAAAATCATTCGAGTTTTCGATAACAATACCAAATGGGGTTTCCCCTTTTCTGTTGGCAACATGAACATTTGCTTTATGCTCCTCTACCAGAAAACTGACCATCTCCATACGTTTTTCCCTGACAGCAAGGGTCAACAGAGTTTCTCCGGTTCCGGTGATCGCATCAATGTCCGTCGGCAGATGAGATATCAAAACTCGAGCCACACCTACTTTTCCATTTTTAACAGCCTTAATCAGCGGAATTCTTTTTGGTTTATCGGCGAGGGTGGCGTCTGCGCCGCGGCCTATATAAAATGCAACTAAAGCTTCATTACCGTCCTCTGCAGCCAGACATATCGGAGTGCCGAACGGTTCCCTGTAGAATTTTTTTAAGTTTTCGTCGAGCATCTCAGCGATCTCATTGATATTTGCCCCTCTACTCAGAAGGCTCTCGGCTATATCTACAGATTCGGCATAATGCAATGCAGTCCAGCCGTTCAAGTCGCGCGAATTAACATTCATGTCGGAGATGTCTAGAAAAAAGTCGACCACTTCTTTCTTTCCTGACCTGACAGCGCTATGCAATACATTGGTAAACCTTCTGCCGCTTTCTCTGGGATCTGCCCCGTGGTCCAACAAAAATTGGACCGTAAGCAGATCCCCTGATTTTGCGACATGAGACAGCGGAGTTTCCCCAAATATGTTGGGTCTGCAAAGGTCTGCCCTACGTTCCACCAGATACTTAAGCCTCTCCATGTTGTTTGATTTGGCCGCACAACACGACAGAGTTTCCTCTGCACTGTCAATTGCATTGACATCTGCGCCACATTCCTCCACCGCAAACCGGAGCATATCCAGGCGAATAACATGCAACGGAGTATAGAATATTCCGTCTCCCGGCGCCCCTTTTAGGAACAAATTGAAGTTTGCGCCCAGGTCTGCCAGTAATTTGATCGTATCTTTTATTTGCGAGGGGATGGCAGAAAGCCATCTTGTCTTTGAAACAATCTGTTCTAACAGGGTGATTCCATTTGCGTTTGGTATATTAACATCAGCCTCGTATTTTAGCAATAATCTGGCGATATCTTCCTTTGCTAACCAAGCATCCTGTAGGTGTGACTCTTGCGGGAATCCATATGGTGATATAATCTGACTCAATCGATCTTCAATCAACACATATAGCGGAGTTTTTCCCTCACCGTTGCGTACGTTGACATTTGCGCCGTGGTCAAGCAGATACTCGATCGCGTTCTTTTCAGCTACTACCTCTTCCTTTTTCAATCCAAATCTTAAAACGGAAATAAAACTATGCAACAGAGAAGGGTCTTCAACACCTTCGCGCTCATCGTACTCATTAACATTTGCTTTGAAACGTTCCACCAGTAATTCGACCATTTCCATATTTCTTGGGGGAGTATTACGCATCGGGGTAATAGCCAACCACAACGGAGTGCAGCCACTTCTAGTGCGTTCATTAACATTTAGTTTGAAATCAGTTAGCAAAAAAATGACCATTTCAGTATGTCCTGCCCCGGCAGCCCTACACAACAGAGTACTCCCATATTTGTCGGATACGTTGACGTCTGCCCCACGATCTGTCAAACTACGGAGCATTGCCATCCCATTGGCATCCGGCGATGTGGGAACATAACTAACTGCAGATCTTTCGAATTCTTCGACTGTATTACCTACGACACGTTTTACGGTTACATTAATTTTTGCGCCATATTCTATCAGAAGTACGGCATAATCTACGCGATTCAAAGAGACGGCCAAAAATAACGGAGTTAGTTCATATCCGTTAACTGCATTAATATCTGCTCCACCATTTAGCAGATCTTCTATGACTCTTATCGTTTTTTCACTGTCGACTTTTGATTCGACAGCTAAATGCAACGCAGTATTCCCCCTACTGTCGCGCAAGTTAAGAGTTTCGGGTTTGAAACCCCGGCTTTCTTTTATAGTTCTGATTCTGGCTACATCTCCCGACTGAACAGCCTCAAACAAACTTATCGAATTGCCCGGCTCAATCATTGATAAAATAGAAGCTGCACTCAAAAACACTTTAAAATTTGTATGATTTTTTTTCATTCTCTTTCCCTAAATTTATAAAAAACACGCCACATCAAAAAAAGTCAATTTTAAAAAAGATATTTCTTCATTATTAAGAATCCCTCATTTCGTCTGTAGCTGTCACCGTATACATCATAATAAGCGGAAATACAACTTTTAAAAAAAAGCTGACCACCCACATCATTTAACCGGCTGTTGCTTCTCGCAATGACGTGAAAATATTACCATAAATACTGCAGAAGACGATGTAAATAGAAATTGAAATTTCAGGTAAAAAAAAGATCCGACGGGTGGTGAGTAAAATATAAAAAACCGGTCGGATGCCCGGGGGTCTGACCGGTTTTTGTAAAAGCTAACAGTAGCTGACGGGATATTCTCTCAATTTTGCAGTAATCCTAAAAAATCCATCCAACCATATCTTGGTTTTTCAGGGTGGTGGTATACACATATGGCGTTTCTCCATATCAAAGAAGATATGATCTTATTACAATTTATTTTTAACTTATCCCTTTTTGGTAAAGAAGCCACACCTCTTTCTTCTCTTATTCGAAGAGCAAAATCCAACGGAGTTTCTCCCGTAAATTTATTGACCATATTGACAAATCTGTATCGGTTGTTTTCATTGGATTTTATACTCGAATGATTGATCAGACGGTAAAACGTTCCGAACTTCATTTCCCCAATAGCACAATGAAGTACAGTTTCTCCGTCCGGGTTGTACGCATAAATATCTGCGCCGTGCTTCAGTAAAAATTTTATTATCTCCACTTGCCATACCGCAGTGGCATGCACCATTTCTCCTGACTTAACGGCGCAATGCAAAGGAGTTTCCCCATTTCTGTTCGGCATATTAACATTTACTTTACATTCCCCGATCAGAAATTTGATAATTTCCCATTTTCTTAACTCAACGGCAAAATTCAATAGAGTTTTTCCATCTTCGTTGGGCATATTAACGTCTGTTGTGCAGTAAGGCATCAGAAATCTAATCTTATGTAGGCTCCAATCATGACTAACAGCAAAATACATCGGAGTCAGCCCGTTTATTCTAACTGCATTGATATCTATGCCACGTTTTAGCAAAGAATCGATCAGCCTTGTATGTTCCATAATAATGGCGCAATGCATTGGAGTTTCTCCTTTTCCGTTAGCCTTATTAAGATCTGCGCCGAGATGGATCAGATGTTCGATTATCTCCATATGTTCCTCTCGTGTTCCCCAACGCCCTACTTTAATGGCAAAAGTCAGCAGAGTTTCTCCGGTTCCGTCGATCGCATTAATATCCGTACAGAGGAGAGGCATCAGAAATTTAACTGCGCCTATTTTTCCGTGATCAATGGCACGATGCAACGGAGTTTTTCCTTCGTAAGAGATTGTCCTGACATTTGCGCCGCGATTCACTACCAAATATATGAGCATGTCTGTTTCGTCTAAACCGGCAGCGAAGAACACCGGGGAATGTCCAAAATAGGAAGTTGTATTAACGTTTGCGCCATTACTCAGTAACCATCTGGCCAGATCTATCTTACCGTACATAGAAGTATAGATCAGCGAGGACCTTCCGCAAAAGTCGGGCGCATCAATATTTATGTGTTCATTCGTTAGGCGTTTGATTATAGGCACATTGCCGCAATGGATAGCAAAATTCAACGGAGTTACAAAAATCCCACGGGTCGCAGTCGCAGTCGCAGTCGCAGTCGCATTAGCATCTATTTTGAGATCCACCAAAAAGTTAACTGCATTTATATCTCCTGATTGGATAGCCGCAAATAGGACAGCTCCAGCATCTGCGCCCTGTTTTAGCAGAGATTCGATCCGGGCCCTGTCTCCCGACGAGACAACCCTCAACAATTGCCAGTCAATCGAGGTTAGATTCTTGTCATGCGGCCATCTTTTCGGTCTGGTAGTATCAATTATCCTAATATCTGCGCCCTGTTTTAGCAGGGATTCGACCCGGGCTCTGTCTCCCGACGAGGCAGCATCCAATAATTCTCGATTAATCGGGAGACTCTTATCAACCGGCCTCATCGAAGCTCCCTGCTCAATTGTTGATAAAATAGAAGCTGTACCCAAAAACACTTTCAACCAAATATAATTTTTTTTCATTTTCTTTTCCTAAATTTATAAAAAATATACTACTTCAAAAACAGATGAATCTCAAAGATATTCGTTAATTTCCAATTTTCTCTGTAACGATTATTGTATACGTCATGATAAATAAAAATGCAATCTTTTTAAGAAATATAAAAAATCGGTCGGACACCTGCGGCATCTTTCCGGTTTTTATGTAGAAAAAGGTTAGCTGAAAACTCGCTCGTTCAAGCATGAATGCTCCGGTAAAAAGAGGTAAAAGCACAGCTACGCTGCCGTTACTGCGGGATTATTACTTGTCACAAGGAAAGTCCGGTTGACAGGATCAAATTGTATATCAATGAGATTGTCGCTATTACCTCTCAAATCAAGAATTGACAGCATAACGTCGCCGGTATCGGGGACGTGAGGAGGTGAAATTTTTTTTGAAAATTTTCTTTTTTTGAAAAAATTATATTTTTATTAATTAATGAATTATACACTCATAGTGTAATTGATGGGGAATGAAATGAGAAATATATATGTTATATCTTTAATGCTGGTATTGATCTGTTTTTCTTCCAAAGCGAACGAGAAAGAAGCTGTACAAATTAGCCGAATTGAAGATTCTCCTTCGACATCAGCGCAAAAAACACCTAACGTAGCAGATTTATTAAAGAGAACAACATCTTCAGTTGATCTCGGCGACTTTTATGAAGAAGGGGAACATGTTGAAAGCATTAGTGAAAAACTTAGAAAATTCAAACAAAAAAACCCCGAGGGGGAAATCTCTCTCCATTCAATCTCGGTCCCGGACGAATTGTCTCTGGTGAATAATCTATATAATGTAGTTCAAAAAATCGGATACGGAGAACGGAAAAAAGAAGAAAAAACATACTACGTAATAGATATCTCTTACCCGGCCATTAAAAGGTTCGCTGAATCATTGGTGAAAAAAGAAAGCGCAAAAAGTCGCGGGTATTTTGTATTAAAAGATATATTAGACAAATACGGAGAAATTTCACATGTAGCCGCTGATAAAACCAAGACGAATATTCTTGACGGTCAGTTGAATGATTTTGTGGAACTTGCCGTATCTTTTTTTGATTTAAGTGAAATGGAGGACCCCGCAGATCAGAATAAAGTAAAAGAGTGGATAAAAACCATTGCCGTTAATTATAGCGGTTTTCAACGAATTATGTTAGTAATGATAACTATGTGCCTTGATTACGCCGAAGGTTTTGTTATTGAAAGTCCCTTAAAGATAGCTGAAAATCTCTTAAAGATAAAAGTAAAAAAAACAAAAGGCAAATTTTCTTATTTTTCCTACGGGGATGGAACTATGAGATTAACGGAGCACTTTTTTGAAAAATCACGGAGAGCACCGTATAGAGAGGAGGGGGCTGCAGCGTTATTTCATGAAGTGGGTCATGCTATTCATTGTCATATATTTGGAGAATGTTTTTATAGCCAGGCAATTCCATTTTTTATCAATAGTATATCTTCCTCAGATGCCCTTATTGATAAGTTTTTCCCCATGTTGGTAAAAGACAATTTGGATGCAAAAAAAAATGCAGTCCTTAAACGGATAGAAGACGCAGTACAAGAGGAAGGAATTTCAAAAAAGTTTTCGGATGCAATAACCGGCGGAAAAAAGATTGAAGAGCTTGATTGGAAATTGCGGACAATATTAAAAATATTTTATACAATTATTAATGATGGCTTCGGATCGATTGCCTTTGGCAATGATTGGGAGAATAAAACCGTTACCGAAATATTGACCACTCAAAATATTGCGCGGATTCTTTACATGCGGGCATTGGTGTTTTCTCCGTTCGAGGACAAATACTGGAAAGAAGAGGATCCCGATTCACAATCGATTGACGAATTGAAAAATAAATGGTTGGATCCTGAAGAGATATTGACAATATTCGGAATAGTTCCGCTTAATTTTAAGGATAAATTGATTGTTCTGGAAGATAGGCAAAATGATCAAATTTTTAATTTGAGAAACAAGCAGGGAGGAGAAATAAAGAAAGTATACAGAACGCATGCTTTGACTCAAAGTAGCGAAGAAATGAATAGATTGTTGTCGTCTTTTTTTTATAAAAAAGGAATAATTTTTTTTAATGACAATACTGAACGCGATAGACTGGTGTTTCCGTCAAATCCTGTGTATTCGGAAGGCGATGTTTCTCCCTCAACGCTTTTTTTTGAAAATTCCGAAAATAATCCCCTGAAGGAACTAATGTTTGATAAAATACGTAATTCAATAGCTCAGAGAGAAGGAACGGGAATCGTGAAGAATTTCCTGGACAATATTACGGTGGAAGAAATAAATGAACGGGAGGCGGCCCCGGGAGAAACTCTGATGAGTATCGCCGTCAAGGCTGAGAATTGGGTAATTGTAGATTTTCTTTTCTCTAAAGGGGTGAATTTAACTATTGAAAATTTAAACAAAGAATCTCTGCTGTTTGCGGCTGTTGGAAATTTGCCGTTGGCAAAACTCCTCTTGGATAACGGAGCAGATTCGAATATTAAAGATTCGGAGGGGAGAACTCCACTGCATTTTGTCGCCCAAAAAATAAAGGATGATGCTGCCGCTATATCAGATCTACTCTTAGCTAAAGGGGCAAAAATAGATGATGAAGACAATCTCAAAAATACGCCGCTACATTATGCTTCTCGCTTCGGAAATGTAAAAATGGTCTTAAATCTTTTATCTAAAGGAGCAAAAGCAGATGTTAAAAATTCTAAAAGAGAAACTCCGCTACATCTTGTTGTTGAGAGCATAAGGGGGGCAGATGCTGACGCTATAGTAGATCTGCTTTTAGATAAAGGGGCAAAAATAGATAGTGAAGACGATCTCAAAAATACGCCGCTACATTGCGCTGCTAAATACGCAAATGTAAGGATGATCTCAATTTTTTTGTCTAAAGGGGGGGGACCGGATGTTAAAAATTCTAAAGGAGAAACTCCGCTGCATCTTGTTGCTAAATCGCACGGTTCTTCTTCCATCAAAGCGGCGGAGTTGCTTTTAGACAACGGGGCGGAATTGGAGAGTACAGATAATTCCGAAAACACGCCGTTACACTGTGCTACTCAACGCGCAAAGGGAAGAATGGTCAAATTTCTTTTGTTTAGAGGGGCGAAACCGGATGTTAAAAATTCTTCCCCAAAAAAAACTCCGTTGGCTTACCACCTGTCGCATTTGACTGAGCGTTTCATCTCGTCATTGCGAGAAGCGGCGCGACGCGGCAATCCGGATTTTAAATTTGCTTGAATTTGAGTTCCGGATTGTCTCTGCTCGAAATGACGCGAAAATGTTACCATAAATACTGCAGAGGACGATTCAAAGGGAAATTTAAATTTCAGATAAAAAAGATCAGACGGGGGATGAGAAGGAATTCGCAACAATTTTTCCGAGCCCGGTTTTCAGCTGTCCAAAGCGACCCGGGCGACAACAAGCACCGTTACCTTCCGGGCGCCGTGTTTTTTCAGGACTTTTGCACATTCGTCGGCCGTGGCGCCGGTGGTCAGCACATCGTCGATCAGAACAACGTTTTTTCCACGCAAAAAATGTGCGTACTTTTCATTCGCACAAAATGACCCCCTGACGTTCTGTAATCTTGTTTTTTTTGATAATCCCTCCTGCCGGTGAGTGTGTTTTTTCTTTTGCAAAATTCGCGGTTCGTACAAAATTCCGCTGAGTTTTTCGAGTTCCCGCGCCAGCAATTCGGATTGATTGTATTTGCGTTTCAGCCTTTTAAAAAAATGAACCGGAACGGGAATCAGAAGATCCGCATCCGGGATTATATCTTTTGATGCGGAATAAATCCACGCAGCCAATTGCGGACACAGGTAGGTCGCGTCCCCGTGTTTAAATTTCAAAATTATGTTTTTGGATGAATCATTGTACTCAAATGCCGCCGACGCTTGGTCGAAACAGGGTTTTTTGTTCATGCAGGCCACGCATATGTCGGTAATTCCCACCTCGAACGGAATTCCGCAAATTTTGCACTTCGGTTCGCTGATCCACCTGATTTTTTTCCAACATTCCGAACATAATCCTCGAGATTCAACAATTTCTCCGCAGTTGCAGCAGGTTGTCGGAAAACAAATATCGAGTATATTTGAAACAAATTGTTTAAAATCAATCGGCAAAGGGTACTCCTCTCACTTTTTTAGTGATAAAATCAAATGAAAATAATTGTAGAGGTGTTTCATGAATGTTCCGTTAATTTTTAAGACTGCTCCGGTAATTCCGATCGTCGTACATTTTTTACTGTTGGCCATCGGTATTCTTTCGTATTTATCCGCAAAAAAATTCGTAAATACAGAATTTAACAAGCTTGATTTGGAAAACAACAGTCTCGACAGGATCATTATCCTGGCTTCGGGAGTGGTTTTGTCCGTATTTATGACCGTTGCTTTTATCACATGTTTGAGCGTAGCTTTGAGGTATTTCAAAATTGATACGGATGTTATATGTCATCCCTACATGAAATTAATCGTGATATTTTCCGCCATACTTACGGCGGGCTACGTGGTTGCGGCTCCCGCTCATTCCCATCTGAGATTTTTAAAAATTTCCGATGAAGAGGCGGATGTACTTCACAAAAAGTTTTTGCGAATTGCCGCCGTATCGTTTTTGGTATCCGCAGTTGCTTCGTTTTTCCCGGCGCGCAGATATATTTTTATTGCTCTGGTAACGATTTATTATTTCGTTGAAATGACGATAGCCAAAAAGTTAATCTACAGATCGTTATCGCTGAAGCAATTAAAGGAAAAATCGTTTTCATGCAAACTTGTGGCTTTCATCAATCGAAAAATCACTTTCGTCTGCCTGCTCGGAATGTTTTTTTCGATTGTCGCGAGCAGCGCTCCGAAGCATTTATTTTTCTTCGAAAATTTAAATAATATCTATTGCACGTTGATAGCAATCATTTTTTTTCAGGCGATGGTCTCGCTGGTACTGAATAAAATCATGGATCAGTTGGATTCGGTTCAACACGGAATGCACTCGCAATCAACGGCCGATAAGCGCCAAAAAAATTTGATCCGAATTTGCGACATAATCATAGTTGCATTTTATCTGCTGATATTAAATATGTTTTTAAAGTACATCGGAGTTAAGTTGCATGAAAATATTTTCCATGACTCCGCGGCCACAATTACGGGAATAATCTTTATAACGGTTATTATTTACAGAGGATTCAACGAATTTGCGGACGCAATGCTGGAAAAAATGAGTGATCAGCCGGATTACGAAATAAAATTAAAAACAGTTTTACCGACGCTGTCCGCCGTATTCTATACACTGCTGTTTGTGACCTCAACTCTGCTGATTTTATCGAATCTTAAAATCAACGTAGCTCCGATACTTGCGGCATTTACGGTATTCAGCTCGGCAATCGGACTTGCGCTGCAGGATATCATCAAGTCTTTTTTGCACGGGATTACTTTTTTGATTGAAAAAAATTTGTATATCGGAGCGTACGTGAAAATCGATCAAAAATCCGGAGTTATTGAAAAACTTTCCACCAGAGTACTGTATCTGCGAGACGATACCGGTCCCGTTCACGTAATTCCCTACAGCACAATTGCTACCATTACTAATTTCTCAAAGAATTACCTGTATTATTACGGTGAATTAACTTTCAACACCGAAGACGATATCCAAAAAATTTCGGATCTGCTTATCGATATTGTGGAAGACATGAGAAAAGAAGAGAAGTACAGGGATGTGATTCTGAACGGAGCCGAAATTCACGGCCTGAAACCGTTCGATCTTACCGGACCGAAAATTTTCTGGAGGGTAAAGACCGTAGCGAGCACCGGCGGAAACGCAGTAAAATACGAAATATTCAGGAGGCTGTACTCCGAGTATAAAAAGTGCGGCATACGCGTCCCGGTGATAAAAAACTACCTGACAGTTTCAAATTAGCGAGCGGATTTTTTTCCCGCCCCCTGCATTTCCGGGGGCGGTAACGATTTCAAAACAATAAAAGAAGTTCGCAGGAGGCAAATCCCTTATATGACGGCCGGAATTCCCGAAACGTTTTCTGATTGAGAAGGCGAAGATTGTAGATCTTCAATGGAGGAAGAATCCGAATCTTTCAGGGTATATCCTCTTCCCCAGATTGTTTCGATGTAACACTCGCCGTCCAGCGCTTCCATCAACTTCTTCCTCAGTTTACAAACGAATACGTCTATTATTTTCAGCTCGGGCTCGTCCATGCCGCCGTAGAGGTGATTGAGAAACATGTCTTTTGTGAGAGTCGCACCTTTTCTTAGACAGAGCAATTCCAGAATTGAATATTCTTTTCCCGTCAGATGCAAAACTTTTCCGTCAACTTCAACGCGATGATTTTGGAGATTAACTGTCATTTTTCCGATTTTTATAATCGAATCCGCGTGCCCTTTCGATCTTCTGATAACCGCATGCACTCTGGACACGAGCTCTTTTCCCTCAAACGGCTTCGTAATATAGTCATCAGCACCGATATCCAGACAGGTTATCTTATCGTTGCAATCCGATAATCCTGACAGAACCACAACCGGGGTTCTCACATTGTACGTTCTTAATTTTCTTATAACCTCGACGCCGTCTATATCCGGGAGCATCAGGTCCAATATAATTCCGTCATAATCATAGATTTTTCCGACCTCAAGCCCATACTGACCAAAACTCGTGGAATCGACCGTAACTCCTTCCTTTTTTAAAATAGCCTCAACTCCCCGCGCAGTTGATGCATCATCTTCTATTAACAACACTCTCATGACTACCTCCAAAAACTAAAACAGCGAACGCTTCTCTCATTTCAGTATGATGCCTTTATTTTACTAAAACTTTATTAATATAAGAAGAAAAAAATGATGTTTTTATATTTCTCCGAAAGATGATATACTAACTCCTAAAGTTATATGAAAGTAACATCACTTGAGTAATAAAATTTTTTCTTTAACCGATAAAATTTGGAATGTACAGAGCGAGATCGTCGCCCGGGACGTCGAATCCGCGCTGGAAATTTTGGTCGCCAACAGAAATATCGAAGATTTCGAATCGTTTATAAATACTTCAACGGAAAATACCGTTCCGGATCCGTTTGTTTTTGTTGATATGGAAAAAGCCGCCAATCGAATAGTTACGGCGATTAAAAACAAACAAAAAATCGCAATTCTCGGGGACTACGATGTTGACGGCGCAACGTCCGTTTCTATTTTTATGAAATTTTTCAAACACATCGGTGCCGAATACACATATTACATACCTGACAGAATGAGTGAAGGGTACGGTTTAAGCACATCAAGCATAGAAAAACACAAAGATTACCTGATAATCGCTGTGGATTGCGGATCTGCATCTCTGGCGGAGTTGAAATATGCCGCCGACAATAACATAGACGTGATTGTCATTGATCATCACAGAATGTCGGTTATCCCGGAAAATGCCGTAGTAGTGAATCCGCACAGACCGGACGAGGACGGCCGATACAAATATCTGTGTGCCGCCGGGCTGGTTTTTTTGTGTGTTACGGGTATTCATCGTCTTTTGAAAAATGCGAATTTTTATGACGGTTGCCGGGAACCTGACCTAGGCGATTACTTGGATTTGGTGGCGTTGGCGACCGTATGTGACGTGGTCGAACTGAAAGCTCTGAACAGAGCCTTTGTATCCGCCGGAATAAAAATCATACGTCAGCGTAAAAATTTTGGAATTAGCGCATTGTTATCCCTGCTAAAAAGTTCAGAGATAAATGCCGAAACGATCGCCTTTTTTCTGGGACCGAAATTGAACGCAGCCGGACGAATGGCCTCGGCCGACCTGAGTGTCGATCTTCTCACGACGGAAGATCCGGCTCGAGCTAAAAAAATAGCGATGCGACTGGATCTTCTCAACAAAGATCGCCAAATTTTGGAACGCGAAATGATGGAAAAAGCAGATTCGTTCGTGGACGAGGATCTTAATTTTATCTGCGTTTTTGACCCGGAATGGCATGTCGGCGTCACCGGAATTATTGCCGGACGACTGAGGGAAAAATATAACAGACCGTCGATGGTGATCACCGTTGATTCGAAAGGAATCGGAAAAGGTTCGTGCAGATCAACGGAAAATGTCAATATTTCCGACGTAATAAGAAGAGGAATCGAACGAGGAGTCATTCTCTCGGGAGGAGGTCACGCGGCGGCAGCCGGATTTTCCACAGATCCGAGCAAAATAAATGATCTCATAGAATTTCTGAAATCAGACATAACACACAAACCCGGTTTTCCGGAACTGTACGCCGATTGTGTGGTCTCAATTGAGTGCCTTTCTCCGAATTTCATAAAACGTATTTCGGTTTTGGAACCGTTCGGCATGGGGAACCGTTATCCGAAATTTATTATCTCAAATGTAAAGATAGTCGGAGCCGGAATTGTGGGGGAAAATCACCTGAAGTTTTCTCTTTTAGATGAAAAAGGAAATTCCGTGAGAGGAATTTCTTTTCGAAGTTTAGATACGCCGCTGGGAGATATTCTGTTGAATAAAAAAGAGGCGGTTGACGTGCTCGGAACCGCGACCATATCATCCTGGAACGGCCTGGTTAATTTTCAGCTGGATGATATCAGATTGCACGGCAAAGGTTTCACGCTTGGGGTATAATTTACTTGCAGCTGAAACCGGCAGCCGCTTTTTATTTGCAGTTGCCGAATAAAGTAGTGGAAAACTTGAAAACTTCTTAAGATTTGGCTCTGAATTTCCTGAGATTCAGCACAGGCGAAGGTCTCGGAAACATTTGCTCTTTGAATCTGTAGAGATTATTTTTAATCAAGCAAAAATCCAACTTTTCGATAATATCGTTGACAAACTTGTTCGGTTTGTTTCTGGTTATAGTCAGCATTTCATTCGCCAAATTGACCAACCCTACGGCTTTTTGCTCTTTGTTTCCTGTGACGTCATTGAGTTTTTGAATAAAGTTACCTTTGCAATTTCCCCTGAACAAGAAAGCAACATTGAAATTTTGACCTTTCTTGTCAAATATTTGGGCATTCGATATCTTATTCCTTATATAGACGATTAATCCGCCAAAAGTGGAGCAATCAGGAGCGACAGGTTCCGCTGCCTGCGGTAACAAGTCGGGAGGAGAGGGGCGTTTTGCCGACAAACGAGATGGTGGAGGAGAAGGGCGTCTTGCTGACGAACGAGATGATGGATGAGATGCCGAGTCATTACTCGCAGAGCCTCTGCTATCCCCCGATGCGGAAGCATCAGCTGCAGAGACAACTACTGCATTTGGTCGAAGTTCTTCCCGCAACCTGATTATTTCCCGCAACCTGATTATTTCCCGATCTCTGATATCGATTTCTGCTCGAAGCCCAAGTATTTCGGCTTCCATATTTCCTAAATTTTCTAATTCTGCGTTTACTCTTCTTACTGATTCCCTAAGTCTGGAGAAATCTACTGATTCTGAATCCATATCCATGGATAGCAAATAGGGATTAACAGTAACAATTGCCGTTAATAATAAAACTTTTCTCATAATTTTTTTTATCCTTTTAACTACTGAAATAACACATTCACCTTGTGAACATTATAAGTCAGATAACTGAAAATAAAGTTTGGTATAAAGAGCTTCTTGTTTTTACAGAAGCTCTAACATCAAGCCAAGGCTTACGGAACAAGTCTTACAAGACCACGCTCAAGAATCGCTACTACCTCATTTAGCGTGCCTTTAAGTAGAACACACTTAGGATTATCGTCGATGTTGATACTATCGGCGTTTGCTCGAATCTCAGCAATTGTCTCCTCCACAAAAGCGATTATGCCATCTGAGAGTCTTGTAGTTGCATCTAAATTTGTTCGAGCGGCATCTAAATCTGTTCGAGTGGCATCTAAATCTGCTCGAGCGACACCTAAATCTGCTTGGGTGTCAGCCAAACCTGCTCGAGCGGCATCTAAAGCGGCACCTAAATTTGCTCGATCTTCCTTTAAACGTACTATCGCATCTATCAGACCTGATGAGTTCCATACCTCATTGAGACGTGCATGTCTGCCTGCAAACACATTCGGACCCAATTCCAGT
Source organism: Holosporaceae bacterium (assembly GCA_031265715.1). Lineage (GTDB taxonomy): Bacteria > Pseudomonadota > Alphaproteobacteria > UBA3830 > UBA3830 > JAIRMQ01. The sequence goes on from JAISCG010000080.1 coordinate 15,286, forward strand.
AACGCCAATACTTCGCCGCCCCGATTTTCCCAGATATGCGTTTTTCCCTTCCATTTTTGGTGAGCAGTTGCTTCGTACGTCATAGAACGACTTGTTGCTCCTACTAAATCTCGAAGACCGGCAAAATCTTCTGTTGCTGTTGCTGTTGCTGTTGCTCTTCTCCTAGCATTAGGATCCATGGCATCAGCATTAAGAAATAAAGGACAGCACGCCGCTGTCAGCATCAATTTAAATATTCTATTCATTTCAATTTCTCCATAATAATTAATTATTGTTATTTTTTTCTCTTTTTCTGGTTTTTTTAAGTCATTCTTTCTTCCTTTTTACATCTTATAGAATATAATATCATAACAATAATTAAAAAAAAATAGGTTCTATTAGCGAAATTTAAAAAAAAAGAGAAAGATGCCGTATAATCTCAAATACCAACAAAGCGAGGATATACGACATGGCAGATTATGACTTACAGGAAGCGATTTTTCAAAAAATATACAGCTTTTCAGTCACAGTCGAAGCGACTCACATTAAAAATTAACCGGTTCAATTTTTGCAAATCGGCATCAAGCTGTTAAATGGCTAAAACTTGTAAGTTATAATGACTGCCAAACTGCTTTTTCGAATGTCTGTTCGACTTTTTATGGAATGACCGTAGGGTGTGAGAATCTCGATGTTTTTTCCGGTTTTTAGTGTGTGTGAAACTTCGAAGTTGATGCGGTAATTTGCGTTGATGTTTTTACTAAAACCAATAGCGAAAAGAGGAGTCAGTTTGTTAAAGTTGTTTTCTCGAACGCTGTAATTGTCACCAACAACAGATATGCGTCCGTTTAATTGAATTATTCCGACTTTAAAATATAAACATGAATGAAGTTCGTTAAAAAAATATCCCAACCTTAGCGCGGTATACGGCGAGCAATTAAAAGAGGCCTTTGTTTTAATATTGGCATACTGAAAAGAATTGTTGCTCAGTGCCCATTGAATAGCGTCATATACCCGATTCATGTCACCGCCGAACAATGCAGCAAAATCAGCCGCAGTTATTCCGATATCTTGATAGAAAAAAAATCTTGCTCCCAAAAACAAGTAAGCAAGTTGTCTTGCTGCAGAAATGTTCGCGTCTGCAGCACCTGTAATTTCTGTTCCTGCGCTTCCTCCAATTGCGTCTTCTCCTATGCTTCTTAACGTATTGCCAAGGTCGGGATTATTAGCAACAATAAAATTTCTAATTTCTCTCATAGCCAGTAATATGTTTCCGCCACCTAATGCAGACACACTATTTATTGTGGGATCACCGACAAAACTTGAATACGTAGCTGCGGCGTTGTTACCGTTCACGACATATAATCTACTGTAGTTTCCGGTCAAAAATGCTGAAATATTCGGACCGGGTGTTCCGTCCGGATTAGCCAACTCGGGTTGATTGCTTCCCCCTAAATACCTGTTGCATCTTAAAAAATTGCGCCATACCTCCCCATTTATGGAAGGATTGTTTCCTGGCTCGGGAATAAATGAATACCAGTTTAGATTCCTGAAGTAAGAACTTACTATCTGTGTTAAGGCATTTTGTCTTTGTAAGTATTCGAATCCTGCGGAATTTTCGTTTAATTGTCCGCCTACTCTGAGATGTTTCGATCCTGATCCGAAATCGGCGCCGACTTCGGCTCCGATGAAGAAATTTCCGCAAAGCATCTTCTGATATCCGACTGTGAAGACTCCTCCGGCGGCGGAGGTTTTTCGTATTCCGATGTTTATGCCTAGCCCGCAGTATCCGCCTTCAAAATCGCTTACTGACGAATTGAAGGAATCTTCCGTTTCCTCCGGTTTATCGGTGTCGGAAATGTGCTCGGCACACAGATTAAATACAAATAATAGTGTCGAAAAAGTCAGTAAAAAACGCATGGTACCTCTATATAATATTAGGGTGATGTATAACAACTATAAGAAAGAAAAACAAGACAAATTTTTACAAAAATATTTTCCTAAAAAATTGGTAAAATTATATAGATAGTATTATGATATATCGGCATAAATCTCTTCAAATAAAATAAGGTTATATTGTCCGCTTGGGGAAAAAAGAGGCAACGGCGATGTTTTAGATGAAATATCAGAAATTCAAAGAATTAAGTGCTGATTTTTGGTTTTTGACGCCGAAAGCTCGGGGAAATGAATTCTATTTTACGTCCATCATGATTTTCACCCCGAAACCGGGATTATTTGACGAGAATCCGCACTCCGTTTCCAAATTCCTTCCATTTATTGGCATAGCTGAGTAGTAACGAAAAATCCGCTTTTTTCAAGCTGCGCCATTTCCCGCTCGGAAGCTGTTTCGATGCTTCCCGGCGGCAAATTTCCCAGATTAAACGGACCGTAGCTGATCCTGATTAATCTGCTTACTTCGCATCCGACATAGGACATCATCTTGCGGATTTCGCGGTTTTTTCCTTCGGATATGGTTACGGTTATCCACGAATTTGCGGCGCGTCTGTCGATTTTTATGTCGGCGGGTCTGTATCTGATCCCGTTAATCGTTACGCCTTTTCCGAGTTTTTGAATTTTTTCTTCGGTCAGATCTCCGAAAATTCTGACTCGGTACACTCTCTTCAATCCGGTGCTCGGGAGCTCCATTTTTTCGGCCGTTTTTCCGTTGTTGGTGAACAGCAGCAGTCCTTCGGAATTGTAGTCGAGGCGTCCGATATATATGAATCTTTGATCAAAATTTTTTCCGGAAAAAACGGTTTCGCGATGCTGAGGATCGCTTTTCGTCGTGATGACTCCCGCGGGCTTGTGGTATTTCCAAATAATTACCTCTTCGGATTTTTGCGGAATGATTTTTCCCCGAACGGACACCTCATTTTGATCCGTCACAAAAAAAACCGGCGTTTTCACGATCTGCCCGTCAACGGTGACGCATCCTTCGCCTATCAACCTCTCGGCTTCGCGGCGGGAGGCGACTCCGCTTTCGGCGATTCTTTTGGCCAGTCGTATTTTTTCTTCCAAAATCAGTATCCGCTCGCGATACGCTCCACCAATTGTCGAGTGGTGGGGATAAAATTATTCTCATAAAACGGATCTTCTCCGAAACGGTAGGCGGTATGTCCGGCAAACACGAGACTTTGATCGAGATTACCTCCGTGTGCCGCCGCCTGCAGACTCTTTTGTATGCAAAAACTGCGAGGATCCGGGATTTTTCCGGTCGATTCCTTGTGGCTGCACCAACTGCTGAATCTGCACATGCTCAGGCAACAGCAGCAATTTTTTTGGTCGCGCAAAATTTGTTCGGCTTGCTGAGGAGTAACAAAAACCACCGTGTCATCCGGGGTTATCATCGCCGTGGAAAATCCGTTCGCAATCCAAGACGTAATTTTTTCGCTTTGGCTGGGATCGACACAAACTTCGCGGCCGAAAACTCTTACGACCAGCGGGGAACTTTCGACGATCGCCGCCTGTCGCTCCTGCAATTCCAAAAGATTTTCCAGCATTTTATTATTTACGGCAGAGGAGTAAAATCCGGTCGGACTCAGCTGCGTCAATTTTATATCTCCCCTTTTTAGAGACATTAATTTCGGCTGCCACGCCTTTGCGACGGGAGATTCCGTTGTTAGAATCGGACGGGTACCGAACTGAAAAGCAACGGCTCCAAGTTCCTTATTTCCGATGTAATCCTCCCACTCGGAGAGCCACCATACTCCGCCGGCAATTATTATAGGCAGCGACTGAAGTCCGAAATCGTTCATCGTTTTTCGCAGATCAACGAGACGCAGATAGGGATTCACAGGTTCCGCCGGATTTTCCGCGTTGGACAATCCGTTATGTCCGCCGGCAAGCCAGGGATCCTCGTAAACAACGCCGCCGAGAAAATCCTGTGCTTTTTTGAATGATCTGCGAAACAGTGCCGAAAACGCCCTGGCCGACGACACGATCGGATAATAATATACTCCGAATTTTGAGGTAATTTCTCCCAGAGCGTAGGGCATTCCGGCTCCGCAAACCACACCGTGAATGCATTCTTTTGATCCCTCCAGGATCCTCGTGAGAATTTCTTCGCAGGAGCCCATTTCCCACATGACATTCATGTGTATGCGACCTTTTCCGTCGGACCTCTCCCGGGCGATTTTCGCCTGGGTTATGCCCCCGGCGACGGCGTATTCAATCAGCTCCCGGCGCCGCTCCGAACGTGCACTTCCGTGATATATCTGAGGAATTGCATCTCCGTTTTTATCATAGGAATCCGCGTTTACTGCGGAAAAAGTTCCGACGGCGCCGGCAGCAGCCCAGGCTCCGCAGGTTTCCCCGGTGGAAATAGAAATCCCTTTTCCCCCCTCTGCCAACGGAAGAACCTCTGTTCCGGAAATTTTTTGTAAGTTCAACTTTATCACGAATACTCCCAAAATTTCATGAGGTATATATTAATACAATACTAACAAAATTACAGCTCTAAACTTCACAAAAGCCCGGGGAGATTTTTAAAGGACACAGAAGCTGTCGCCGGAGACATTACTTCCGGCACTAATCGAAAATTCCGTTTTTATTTTCACCGACGCTTTCGCTCACCATGGATCTTACCATAATCCCCTCAGAATTGAATATAAGTATTATTTTTTTTTGAACATTTGTGGTTCCTCGCGAAAAAAAATTAAAAACCGGAACATAATTTCTGAGTAAATTACTTTTATCAAGATGTAAATAAGTCCATTTTTCTTGTTTGAACGTTTCGTATTAAGCTTTTTAAATTCACAACTTGCACTTTACATCAAATAGGCGAGATGTTCAATAAAAAATGTGGTTAATTTTTACTTTTTAATATTTTTTTAACATTGTTTACATAAAATCATATTGAGAGAGGTGCAAATTGCGTTGGATCCTTTGTATAATATTTTTTATCGCTTTTATTGAATTTGCTGATGCTTCTGTTGGTCGGCAATACCTGAATGTCGGTGCAGATTTGTATTATTTGTTGCACGACAATGATAAATATTCTTCATCGGACAAAAGATCGATTGACGTTAAATATGAAGAAGGATCAAAATTAATTCAAAAAATATTAACCCTGATTTCAACGGAAAATGCAAAACCGGATGCGGATATCGCAGAGATTCCGGATGATTCGGAAAATCATAGCGAAGATGAGAAGGAAAATAACGATGATGACGCTGATAACAATGCTGATGACAACAATGCTGATAACGATGATAACAAAGATGAAGACGCCGGCAGCGACAGCGACAAAGACAAAGCAGACGGCGATGGCGAAGTTTCCCAAGAATCGCTCATTGTAACACCGCCGATTTCTCCGATTCCTCCGATTTCCCCGATTCCGCCAATTCCGCCGATTTCTCCGTTGCTTCAACAAGATATTTCTTCGCCGCTGCCTCTGATAACAAATCCGAATAACGGCAACATCGGCAATAATAAGATTGATACCGATGGTGAAGATGAAGGCGAGGAGAACAGCAAAAAACAACGAAAAACACGTAAGAATGAAAAATTTTCAGATGACAAAAGACGACGAAAAAGACGCAGTAATGAGAGTTTTTCGAATAAAGCAGATCGCATTCTCGGAATAGAATCGGGCAACAAAAGAAGACGGCGAAACTACGATGATGAATACGATGAAGATTTTAGGGATGACTATGATGACTATGACGACGACGATTACGACAGCAGAGACAGATACATTGACGAGGATGATGATCGAATAAATATTGGAGAAAGAAGAAGAGACAGGTCTCGCGACGATGATCGAGACGATGAAGATGAAATCAACATAGACGAACGGGAAACAAGAAGTTCGGATCGATACGATGATGAAGATTCTTCGGACGATGCCTCTCCAAGAAAAAAGAAACGAGGAGAAGACGATGATGATAACGAAGAAGACGATGAGGCTCCGGATTCACAACTGACTGACGATAAAAATAAGTCCGATCAAAAAGAAGAAGAAGATGATGATGATGATGAAGGGGAGGGTGGGGGAGACGATGACGAGTCGGATTCACCAATTGATGATGAAAATAAATCCGATGAATCCGACCAAAAAGAAGATGATGATTCGGATAAAAAAGATGAAAGTAACGACGGAGGCAGCGAAAATGAAGAAGACGACAAAAGCAACGAAAATGACGGAGAAGATGAAGATTCCGAATCAGCCGAGTCAGTTGAATCAGCAACCGAATCTGCTCCGGAAGATTCTTCAGTTTTTCTCAAAACCGAACGCGAAGATAAAAATACAGAAAAATGGAAGGAAACTCCGGTTGCAAGTCTTCCCGGAAGCGACTCCCTGAAAAAAGAGGATTTTTCCTCAGATACATTTGCTTCGCAGTCGACTTTTGTGAATGAAGAAAACATAGACATATCGATCATAAAAGAAGTTAAAGATACATCGGACAAAGATATGATTCCCGATAATGCGCCTCTGACCAGTAAGGATTTTTAATAATGACATATTTTTCACGTCCTGCATTTTTATTGTGCATAATGCTTTTTTCGTTTTTTTATGTGCAAAACCCGGTGGTTGCGGAAAATCGGCGTCTCACCGACAGAACAATTTCATCCCTTGATATTATCAACCGAAATTTAGCTCAAAGGGTCAACGATTTTTTCAAAAAAAACACGGATGCCAGCAAAAATAGAGAAATTTTTTTGCTTCTCGCAAAAATTACGAAAAATGTGGAGGATATAAAAAAAATATTAAGCTCCCATCAGTGAAGTTTTTAAAAAAGAGCCGGCTTATAGATTTTTTCATCAAAACTTAGGTTCTGTTAGCGAAATTTTAAAAGAAGAGAAGGATGTCGTATAATCTCATACCAATCCTCATTGCTAAATAACTAAATAATTATTATTGCACAATTGGGCAATTGTGGAATCTTGCAGGCCATCAAGAAAAGTCTGCAGAGACTCTTCTATTTCATCCAACGA
>JAISCG010000095.1 GCA_031265715.1 Holosporaceae bacterium
TCACAAGTTTCGCCGCCGTCTGTTTTTTACACTCGTCAAGATTGGTGATTTTATCGATTTTGGTGAGAATTATCTGATATACCACCGCGGAATCATCCAAAATTTCCATAATTTCTTCATCATTTTCCTTAATTCCGTGCCGCGAATCTATGAGCAGAAAAATTCGTCGAAGATTCGGCCTTCCCAGAAGATAATTCAAAATCAGGTCGTCCCACAGTTTTCGCTTCTTTTTTGAAATGGCGGCGTATCCGTACCCGGGAAGATCCGCCAGCAATATCTTATTTTTCAGCGAAAAAAAATTGATCTGCTGTGTGCGTCCGGGAAATTTCGAAACGCGGGCACAATCCTTTTGTCCGACAATTGCGTTAATCAACGAAGATTTACCGACGTTCGACCTGCCGACAAACGCTGTTTCCGGAATAAAACCGGCCGGAATTTGCTCGACGGACGCAGCCCCCGCAACAAATTTACATTCGGAACCGAATAATTCTTTCAGAGAAATCACGATTTTTCAACCTTTTCAGACTGTTTTTTGTCGGCAGCCTTGATGATATACTGCTGGGCAATTCCGAGAACATTACTGAAAGTCCAGTATATAACCAATCCCGCGGGCAGCTGCGCGAACATAAACGTAAACATAATCGGCATTATCATCATCATATTTGCCTGGGCCGGATCTGCCGGAGCGGGACTCATCTTCTGCTGCAAAAGCATGGTAAGTCCCATCAGCAGCGGCCAAATCCCTATCTGTAAAAATCCCGGAAGATTCACCGGAATCAGTCCGAACAGGTTAAATATCGATAGAGGATCCGGCGCCGACAAATCATGAATCCACCAAATAAACGGCGCCTGGCGCATCTCTATCGAAATATACAGAACTTTATAGAGGGCGAACAACACCGGAGATTGCAGTAAAATCGGCAAACATCCTCCCAGCGGGTTAATTTTTTCTTTCTTGTACATTTCGGAAATCGCCGCACCGAGTTTCGCATTATCCCCCTCGTATTTCTTTCGCAATTCCTGCATTTTCGGCTGAAGGGCACTCATTCGATTCATGGAACGATAGGATTTGTTGGCCAGAGGAAACAGCAGCAACTTTATCAAAAAAGTAATCAGCAAAATGCCCAATCCCATATTTCCGACGAAATCCTTTGCGTAGGCCAAAGCATAGAGCAGCGGTTTCGTTAAAATGTACAGCCATCCGAAATCAATGGCCAGGTCAAAGTGCTGTACTTTGAGTTTTTCTTCGTACATGTCCAAGGTGTTGATTTCCTTCGCGCCGACAAAAAGATTGTGGGTCTCGGATATCTCGGATGAAGGAGCGATTTTGATTGCCTCCGCCGTACTTTCGATTCTGCAGATATTTTTACCTTCCTTCACGAAATGCTTATATATAAAAGTGTAATTTTTTTTCTGATCCGAAATAAATGCGGTCAACCAGTATTTATCCGTGACGCCCGACCATCCTCCCGAAGTTTTGTGGACAATTCCGCGTTTTTCGATGATATCTTCGTATTTTATTTCTTCCAATTTGTTGTTGATGTATCCGAGAGGCCCTTCGTAGGAATTCATAGAACCGTTGCTTACTTCAAACTGCCGACTGATAACCGTAACGGCTTTGAGCGACGCCGTCCTGCTGCCGCAGTTTCGCACTTTGTCGGTAATCGTCAGCAAAAAATCTTTATCGACCGAAATTTGTTTTTCAAAAATCAGGCCGTTGCCGTTATCCCAGGTCAAAGTCACCGGAGAATTCTCCGAAAGCAGCGAAGAATTTGTTTCCCAGCAGGAATTCTCGTCCGGAAGAATGACGTTCGGATCGTCCGACGCCCAACCGGATCGGGCGAAACAATCCCGGTTATCATTGGCGAAAATTTGAACGTTTTCCTTGTTATCTGAGCTTTCGTGATATTTTTTCAGTTTGATATCGTTAATCTCTATTCCGAGAGACGAGATTACTCCGGATAAATTCCCGGATTCCACGCGAATATTTTTCGCCTCGGTCCGTCGAACAGGAACCGTGTTCTTCGGCGTAAAAATCGGAATGACAGCGTTCTCCGATTTCTGAACATCCTGAACAATCGTAGGATTCGTTACCTGGCGATTTTCAAAAAAATACGGATACCCCAGCATAATCAGCATAGAAATTGCAAAAAACAGTACCGTATTGCGTTTATCTTCTTCCATGAATCTCCCTCATCAGCATCGAAACGAGTAGGATAATACAATAATTTGTAACCTTTGTGTAACTATTTCGGTTGTTTTGCCCGGACGCCATATTAGAAAATTACGCATATTTCTGTATACAGAACACAGGCGAGGTAGGGGATTACCAACAGCATCCGAGCAATCCCCCCTTAACTTTGAACAGATGCCATGCTCCACACCCCTATCCGAAAATCAACGATAGCGGTATTCCCCGTACCGGTGTACAATCCACTTCGGAACGGTTAATAACAGGAGCAAAATTAATGTTTTATCGCATAAAGTTAGTTGATAATCTGCTTGATTTCTATTTTAAGGATTGTTCCCACTCTGATTTGGCGAAAAAATCGGTTATTCTCGGAGTTTTTACTTCCATTTTTCTGATAATAATAAAAGGTGCGGCGTGGATGATAACCGATTCCATCTCCATGCAAGCCTCTGTGGTTGACTCTGTTTTAGACGCTCTCACTTCGTTTTTGGGATATCACGCGCTGCTGTATTCCTCCGTCTCTTTTGATAAAGAGCACAACTACGGCCATGAAAAAGTGGAGGGAATTATGGCTCTGTTCCAGTGCTTGTTGGTCATCTACTCCGGAATAATGATATTCATAGAGGCCTACGACACGATCAAAGCGCCCAAACCGATAACGAACGAATTTGTCGGCGTCATCATAATGATGGTTTCCTGCGTTGCGGTGTATCAGTTGGTGTATTTTCAACAGTACGTGGCGGTGAAAACGGATTCTGTCCTGGTGAAAGGAGATTCGCTGCATTATGTTTCCGATTTTCTGATGAACATATGTATTATCATATCTCTTTTGGTGTCGAAAATTTTTTCGCACGTTGACGTCATATGCGGCGTGCTGGTGGGCGGGTACGTGCTGTACAGCGCCTTTCAGATACTGAAAAGTGCAATTATAGATCTGATGGATGAGTCGCTGCCCGTCGATACACAGAACAATATCATAAAAGCAATAACATCCGTCGGCGGCGTGAAAAAGATAAAAATATTAAAAACGAGATCAGCCGGAATGAAAAAGTATGTCGAATCCAGAATATTTGTTGATCGCTTTGCTTCTCTCGAAGAATCCGACAGAATCACGGGGGAAATTGAGGCCAAAGTGTGCGCAATGTTCGAAAAAGTCGACGTAATTATAAAAGCAGAGCCAGAAAAGGCGGATATTTCATCGACCACTACTCGCTGAAACCGGTAGTGGTTGATCGTGAAAATTGTTAAGCCGGTTGCGGTAATGGCTCCGGCATCATGTTGATTGCCGCTTTTGGAAAAAATATAGAGAAGGAGTAAAAATTTTTTCAAGTTTTTTGTTGCAAAAAAAATAAAAATGTATTAGAATGATCACATGTGTATTTTATTTAAAAACTTTATGTATGATTTTTTTCAGCTGCAGTATGCGGCCAGGTTTTACTTTTCGGTTGCCCTGTTTTCGACGCTTTTGTTCGTACTGAAGCTTTTTGTTTTTTGCGATGATGATTTCGGCGGCGAAGACGGAATCGGAGATTCATCGTCGCATTCGGACAGTGATGACGCGTTTGCTTTCCTGTCTTTGCAGTCGATTTTGGCATTTTTGATGGGATTCGGGTGGAGCGGTCTTGCCGGAGCGCGAGAATGGAAATTGGGGGCGGCTCTTTCATTTGCGGTTGCTCTGGGTTTCGGTTGTTTATTCATGTTTATTTCGGCCTTTCTGATGTCTAAACTGAAGAAATTGAATGAAATTAATGTGGTTGATCTCAGGGAATGTATCGACAGAATCGGAAAATCCTACACGCGATTTTCTCCGAAAAGTGCCGGACAGATTCAAATCGAAATAAACGGCAGACTCGCAACGGTTGGCGCCGTGAATAATTCAGCGGACGAAATAAAATCGTTTGATATTATAAAAGTCGTGCGCGTGGAAAACGACGTGCTATATATTGAGAAAATTACGGAAGAAGGAGAATAAAATGGAATTTGTTGCAATTGTTCTGGCTATACTTGTTTTTGGAATTTTTACGTTGGCTGCGCGCCAATATAAAAGAGGTTCGTCCAATAAAATTCTTGTGGTTTGCGGGAAAATCGGAGGATCTCAGACGGCGAAATGTATTCATGGCGGAGCTACGTTTGTTTTGCCGTTGCTTCAGGAATGTTCCTATCTTTCTCTCGAGCCGATGACAACGGAAATCGATTTAACCGGGGCGCTTTCAAAGAAAAATATCAGGGTAAACGTCCCTGCAACGTTTACGTTCGGTATCGCGACGGCCCCGAAAATCGTGTTGAACGCGGCCGAAAGATTGTTGGGATTGAACCGACATGATATCGTAAATCAGGCAAACGACATCATATTAGGGCAGTTGCGTTTGGTGATCGCGACACTGTCAATTGAAGAAATCAACCAGGACAGAGAAAAATTTCTCGAGCAAATCAATGTTAACGTAAACATCGAGCTCAACAAAATCGGACTTGAAGTTATTAACGTTAACGTTCGCGATATTACCGACGAATCGGGATATATCGAAGCAATCGGTAAAAAAGCGGCGGCGGAAGCAATAAACAAAGCAAAGATCGAGGTCGCTCAGCAGGAAAAAATCGGGACGGTCGGTGAGGCTGAAGCTTTGAAAAATCAGAGAATACAGGTGGCTGCGTTTGAGGCGGAATCGGTCGAGGGAGAAAACCTGGCGAAGGCGGAGATTGCAACTTACAACGCTAATTTGGCAGTGAAACAGGCGTCGGCGTTGAAAATGGGAGAGGTCGCAAAGGCCAATGCGGAGAGAGACGTCCTGATTGCCCAGAAAGAAAAAGAAGAAGCTAAACTCAAAAAGGAAGAGCTGGCAAAGCAAGAGGTGGAAAAGCTGAAGGTGCAAGTTATGGCTGACGCTGAGGCTGAAAAACTCCGGAGGATTGCACTTGGCGAAGCCGACGCGGTCAAAGCAAGATATTTTGCGGAAGCAGAAGGTGTAAAAGCCGTTTTGGAGGCAAAAGCCGAAGGATATAATCGTTTAATTTCCATGTGCGGTGAAAAACCTGAATTGGCGACCAGTTTACTCATGATAGAAAAAATTGAGGATATCGTTTCCAAACAGGTTGAGGCAATTAAAAACATTAAAATCGATAAAATTACGGTCTGGGATGGCGGGTCAGGCGGACAAGGCGGTAGCACAACTGCAAATTTCATGAAGGATCTTATAAAATCTCTTCCTGCGGTTCACGAATTGGCAGCGCAGGCTGGGGTAGAACTTCCGCCGATTTTAGGAAAAGTCGGAGCAGAAACCGAAGCTGACGATAAAAGAGAAGCCGGATCTGGAGCATTTGGTCGCAGGCCTCGTCTCTAAAAGACGCTGTTAAAAAAATACGATCTGGTGTCCGGCGGGGTCGTTTTTTTTGCCATTACACTGAATAACTAATATTATTGCTGAGGTTTTACGCAAAAAAATATGATAAAAGTGACTGGAAAATACAATACGGCAACGGTCTATGCGAAGGCAGTCGAAATGAAATGCGAGGACCAAATTCTGCAATATTTGAATCATCCGATGTTTGCAGATACGAAAGTTCGGATCATGCCCGACGTGCATTTGGCGAAGGGAGCAACTGTCGGCTTCACCGCAACGTGTAATGAGTACGTCGTTCCGTCAATTATCGGCGTGGACATCGGCTGCGGAGTTAACGCCTACAGTCTGGGAGCCGGAAGTACTGCGTTTGATAAGCTGGACAAGTACATAAGAAAGCGCATTCCGTCCGGCAGAGAAGTTAATCCGTCTGCCCACGAGTGGCTGGAAGAAACATACAAATATGTGCCTGATCCCAGAATGACTTTCGACTCGTTCATGAAAAATGTCGCGAATATTTCTAAAAAAGTCGAATTTCCCGTCGGAAGAGCTCTGGGCGCGCTCGGAAGTCTGGGAGGCGGAAACCATTTTATAGAAATCGACACAGACAAGCATAAAGGGCGTTGGCTTTTGGTCCATACCGGCAGTCGCGGCTTCGGATTGCACGTTTCGAAATACCATCAGGAGCTTGCAGATAAAAGAACAAACAAAGAAAGTCCGCTGAAATTTCTGACCGGACCGGCGGCCGACAACTATATTGCGGATATGAAAATAGCCCAGCTCTACGCCCGGGTAAATCGTGCTCTGATCGCTTTTCAAATAGGATGCGATTTTTTCAAACTTGCGCACAGTAAATTTAAAGCCGTCGAAAGCATCCATAATTACATCGATTTTGAACACGGGATAATCCGCAAGGGGGCGATATCGGCTCAGAAAGGCGAGCAACTGGTGATTCCGTTTTCGATGGCGGACGGCGCAATCATCGGAGTCGGAAAAGGAAATGCGGAATGGAATTATTCCGCCCCCCACGGTAGCGGACGAAAAATGTCCCGCACTCAGGCCAAAGAATTGTCGATGGACGAATATCGCAAACGCATGAAGGGCATTTGGTCCGCCTGCGTGACCGAAAATACCGTGGACGAAAGTCCGATGGCCTATAAATCTGCGCGGGATGTTTTGGATTTCGTTGAAGAAACGCTGCATATAACGCACCGTCTGACGCCGATATACAATTTTAAAGCCGAAGAGTAGAAATATCCGGAAATCAATCTTATGTCCGGGTTCAGAAACATACGAAGCGAGTTAAAAGGAGGCAGTTCCGCGCGGCGCACACGCAAGGTTTCGAGAAGCGAATTGACAACAAAAATACTGAATCACAGGAGATCTGACGAGCGGATTGTTTATTTTATGTTAACATTCGCCGGAGTATAACCGGATATTATGATTTCTACGTCGATTAATATCGTGAAACGCAGGATACGGCTTTGGTTAAAAAAGTACAAAGGCGCGGTTTTAATCGAATTCGCGTTTTCCATTCCGCTTTTGGTTATTATTTTATATTTTGCATTGGACGTTCCGACGGCACACAGACTGTCGAGCAAAATGTACAAAGCATCCGAACTTTTTGCGCAGATATTGATAAATACTACCAAAAATCAGTATCCGCAGACTCTTACCCTCAACAATTTGAAGAATGCCTCGAGAATTGTCGGGTTGGTTTTTACCGGCGTAGAGAAAAGCATGCTTCAACCTTTCACTCTATCAACCTATGTTATTGCAATAAGAGGGAGAGGCGGCGACTCAAGTAATGATTTTACCGTTTTGTGGGGAGTGCGCATCGACAACGTTCTTAACAGCATAGATTCGCCGACGACAATTGATATCAATACCAGCACCGATGTCCACTCCATGATTAATAGAAACTCTACGACACCCTCCGGAAATATAACAAATCTGACTATACAGAAAGATGAGGTAAAATTACTCATTGAGACGGTTGCGACCTATAACACCGCGGGTAATGCGCGCGGATTTAACGGTGGACTCTATTTGATGACGATTCCGGGGAGATTAATAGGCGATACAAGAATATTCGGTGATAAAACCGCTATTATCACAATTTCATCGGAAATTGTTACGGATCAATCTCCACCATCGGATCCTTCGACAGAGGAATCAGACTCCGACTAGCTATAGCAGACTCACTTGGCATTTACGTTTTTTTCAGGTCTCTAAGATTTGTGGTTTAAACATTTTTGTACAGTAAATGCTAAGTGAGTCTGCTATATTCTTATTTTACTCAATTCTTTCTCATTTTCCTATATCTTATTCACGAGGGGTATATTGACCGCAAAACGAACGCTGAAGTGTGTGCTCGATTCTATCGCTGCGCTCTTTCCAGATTCCTTCCATTTATTGGCATAGCTGAGTAGTAACAAATTTTCGGTTAGCTGAGCAGTAACGATTTTGCATCAACAATCGCCGAGATTTGAGTCCCGGATTGCTTCGCTCCGCTCGCTATGACGCGAAAATGTTATCACAAATACTGCAGGGGACGATTCAAAGGAAAATTGAAATTTCAGATGAAAAAAACACCCGACGGGTAGTAAGTTCGAAAGAGGTCTAATCTCCATTTTTTTAATATTTTTTTATAAAATTAACTTTTTTTTAACTTTTTTATTTTATAATCAAGATAAAGATTGGAGATGATATCAATGAAATACACAAGCATAATTTGTTCTGTTATAATAGCTTTCGGTTTTAGCGGTTTGGGATATTTTGCATCAAAAAATGTAAAATCATCGACGCACCTAATTGAAGTGAAGGGATTGTCCGAAAAAGTTATAAAATCGGACGTTGCAGATGTTGTGATAACCGTGTCGAACAGCAGCAACAATCTTGAGGAGCTTTACAAGAAAAGAACCGCCGATAAAGAAAAAATCATGGAGTTTCTCATGAAAAGCGGCGTAATTCAGGAAGAAATCTTCGATGTTTCCATGGAAACGTCAGAAAATGAAGAGGAAGAGAAGTCTACATTGTCGGATCTGATTACCGTAAAGAAAAACGTATGTTTCAGGAGTAAAGACACATTCAGCGTCCGTACGTCGGATTTTGAGAAAATAGATAAAATAAAGTCTGACATTATAAAACTATCCTCCGAAGGAGTTTTGGTAACCTACACCTATTCCTATCAACTAACCAATTTCTGCGACGTAAAAATACAAATGATGCGTGAAGCTTCCGAAAATGCCCAGAAAAATGCCGAGGCTTTTATTGAACCGCACCATCAGAGAATCGGCAAAGTTGTTTACCTGAAGCAGGGAGAAATCAGCATCAGAGCGGAAAATGAAACGGAAGAAACGGATCGCTGGGCCAGCAAAGAAAAAACCAGCGTTTACAAAAAGCTAAGACTTGTCGTGAGAGCCGGTTTCGAAAAGCGGAGATGAAAATGAAAAAAATTGTTACTACTCAGCTATGCCAATAAATGGAAGGAATTTGGAAAAAGGAGACCGTAGAAGATTTTGTGTAAAAGCCGAAACTTGTTAAAAAGGTATAACAAGAAGAGGTAATTAGCATGAGTAAACTGACAAAAGAAGAGAGAGAAGATACCGTCTTTCGAGTCAACGGCTTCTCTCCGCCCACAAGCAACAGTTTAGCTGATCCTGTTGCCTACTTCAAAGATACAAGCGACGCGGCAATCCGGAACTCGAATTTAAGCAAATTTAAAATTCGGATTGCTTCTCGCAATGACGAGAGGAAGCGCTCGGTTAAATGAGACGGGTGGTAAGTCAAAAAAATCAAAATCTATACACAAATAAAATTCTGATGTCGCTTTTTGACACGGTGATGTCATTTTGCAGTCTGTGTCCGAGGGCTTGGATGTCTTGCAATCTCTTTTTGGTTCGGAATGCGTGGGATAATTCAATTGCTACGGACCAATTGTTGCCTATGCTTCTTGTTGCTCCCAGCGCCAAAAACAGAGTAATTTTTCTGAATGATTCTTCTTTCACGTCGTATAGATTGGCGGCTGGCGTGACGTGGGCATCAAGTAAAATTCCGCCGATTTTTGCGTAGAGGCAGGCGTTAAATTCGGTGAAAAAATATCCGAATTTGAGGGAAATATTCGGGCAAACGTTGAATGAAGTCTTCATTTGCAGCGATTTTTTTATGTCGGCCTCGGTTATTCCGGGCGGGAGCGCAAAATCAATGGCGGTGTTAAACGGATCGAAGATGCTGTTGATGACGGCTTCCAGCGCGTCAAACCAGTCGTTTGGGGTGGCGCCCGGCAGTACTCCGTTCGGTATGCCAAGCTGATCAATTCCCGTGACTGCGTTAAGATATCCGCCCAATACATTTCTTATTGTGCGCGCACCGCCGGCATCTGTTTGTGAGGTTTTTCGCCAGGGTCAGGATGAGGAAGAGATTGCTATTTCAGGATTTAGGGAAGGTCTATTTCAAATTTTCGATTTCTTGCAGCGAAAGACCTGTAAATTCCGAGATATCCCCTAAATCAACGCCTTTTTTCAGCATCTTACTTGCTGTTTCTTGTTCCCATTCAACAATGCCTTCTTCTTTGGCAACGACCATCTCACTGTTGCGATCGTTGATGGTTTTCCGCGGTTTTTCTTTTGTTTTTATGGGCTTTAATTGAAAAATCAGCCGTATTCACAGAATTTTACTATTTTGGCCAATGGATTTTCCATTGCTTTCACAAGAATTCTCTCGAAATGCGTAAAAGTCTTATACACCTCAAGATAGGCTTTATAGCTGCCAAAATAAAAAAGCCATGACTCCAGGCACCTGCAACCAAGCGTTGAAACCATTCCGCGTGAATTACATATATCAGGAGTACGTCCTCCTCTTGCGTCGTGATCAAATGCTGCCATAAAGGAATCAATATCTTTTAGTTTCAATAAGTTGTCTTCTGGAGAAATTTCTGTGCATTCAAACAAGTCTTCGCCAATGAGTTGATAAAATTCACACAGGAAATCTTTGTAATTCGCAAGTAAGAGATCACTTTTTATGGTGAAGACGTAACTATCGTCTATTTTTTTATGATTGAAAAAGTTGAAGAAATCTTTGTGAAAATACCCGGTTCTCAGATTGTTTATATTATTGTCAAAATCACGGCTGCCCATCGAAAACTTCAAAGGTACAACTGCGCCTATTCCTACTCCCATAACCAATTCCTTTCATGTGTTCTTATTTGTTTTTCAAAGAGTTTATCTCTTCGATGGAGAGACCCGTTAAGTCTGCTATATCCTCAACCGGATTACCTTTTTTGAGCATCCTAAGTGCGATTTCTCTATCTCTCTCCTTTTTGCCCCCGGCTTCACCTCTTTCCTCACCGATGGCGATCCCTTTCAGTTCCCCCCTGGCTTCAGCATTAGCCTCACGACTTATGCGATCGTTTTGGGCTTTGATGTGGGCTCTGTATTGAATTCTGAATTCTTCGTTTGCGCTCAGTAATTTCAGTTCTTCCAGGGCTTCGTGTACTTCGGGAACTTTTGTTATGAATTCCTCCGGGATCAACTCCGGATTTTTCAGGAAGTACATCCACACTGAAAACATATCATTAAGCGACGCTTTTCTAAGATCGATCTTCGGCAACTCTATGATGAAAATGCGCGCCTTTTCGCTTGCAATTTTAATGCCGTCGAGCGGATTCGCTTTGAACATGTACACAGCTTCATGCGTGTGATGGTGTCTCCAGGTTTCGTGATAATCGGTCAGCCAAATCGATATAATATTCGGGCAGGAATCGTAGGACTGACCCGCATCAAGCTCGTCCTTCGTCACACGAGACTGATGGAAAATCGCTCGATTCACAAGATTTCCGTCGCGTTCGCACTGTATCTCTATATCCAGTACTGTTTTGTCGTCGGTGGTAGCTTCGATATCGAGAGTCGTGGTTTTTCCGTCTTTTCTTTGCTTTTTATGCTGCGGATTTTTAAGCGTAATGCTTTTGATCGGCGGTTTTCCTTTTAAAATAGCATTAAGCAGACACACGAGCGCGCGCTTGTGCTTCTCCACCCCGAACAGATTCGCAAAAACGAAATCTGAGCTTGGCTTTAACAATCCGCTGCCTGTGTCCATACCTTTGTCTCCCGCCCATATACTATATTATCTTACGATAACGATAGCATACGTTTGCGCAAAAGTAAAGGGACTTGTTGTAATTTTTTTTATACAAGTGGTGTAGTTTTTGATGGTAAGCGCAACCGTTACGTTACTACTCAGCTATGCCAATAAATGGAAGGAATTTGGAAAGAGCGCAGCGATAGAATCGAGCAGAGGCCTCAGCGTTCGTTTTGCGGTCAATATATAGCTTTTCAGGCGAACAAAGGTTTCTGCTCCGGCATAACTATCGTATTTTCGCTCAATTTCCGCCAATTTTTCGGAAGAGCGCCCATTCAAGTCTGAAGTGCAACACCGACCTCTGATAAGGGAGGGGATTTTTATACCCGGAGTTGCATAAAAACAGTTGGAAAAGGTCATGAGAGGAGGTTAATCTCAGTTTTGCAA
>JAISCG010000023.1 GCA_031265715.1 Holosporaceae bacterium
TTTACGTCATAACCGCTTTCCGAAATATCGCTCGGCAATTTGAGACGATTGTACTGACTTGACCCGACATAATATAGCGACGTTGTTCCGATATAAACCAATTCGGCAGGACGGACAACCGCCTCATTTTTCAAACGCGTGGCAATTTCGCTTTCGCGTTGTCCGTAGCGTTTTTTGTAATCACGGAGTATCTGCGGGGACAATGCCAACAAAGCCGCAAGCTTGCCGCCCAATATTTCGTTGTAAGGAGGAATCGCGCCGCAAACGTTGAGTTCGAGCATACTTGAGCCTATGTGTTTGCTTTTTTGTGCCACGAGTGCATTGCGAATTGCAGAGTAACCTTTTTCGCTGTCCAAAAATCGAAATCGCTTATTGTCAAAGTCCGCATCGTTGATTATTTCGGACAGATTTTTTTTTGATGCCAACAGATGCGCCAATTGTTTTGCACGTTTACGACGATAAAGAACTTCTTCGGCGGATTTGCATGTTTTATCCGAATCGTCTTTTATCTGCAATTTTTCTGCAAGCGTTGCTTTTTGAATCAAATCGAAAACGGTTTCGCTTGTGGGATAATTAACATCTTCCGGTTTGCATATTTCCGAATAATCTATTCCCGCTATTCCGCTTTCAACATACGAAAGCAATTTTTTTATTATCAGGCGTGCATCGGCAGATGTGGCGGATCGCATTTTGTCAATAAACTCTTTTGCGTTCCAACCGATAAATTTATCTCTGTCTGTAATTTGAACGACGCAGTTTTCCAACGAAATAATGCCCATGACCGGGCGGGCCGGATGAGCATAATCTCTGATTAAATACCGCATTGTTCTGCCGGGAGTGCTTTCGGCAGGCGTAGACCAGGTCAGACGAAAATATCTCCATATATCTCCGAGGCGATGACCGGTAACATCATCCCGGGCATTATCATTTACCGCTTCTAATTTCGGACGCACCGCTTCGTGAAGATTTGCGGCAAGCAACCGGTCGGCGAGTTCTTTTCCGTCCGACACCAATGTGAGAACGGAACGCTTATGTTTATTTCCGTTTTCCATATAACGGATAAATTTCCCAAATGTCCGCAAACGTTCAAGACGACTTTCTTTCAGCCGGTTGCGGAGGCGTTCTTTTTCTTGCCCGGACGATGCCTTGTCTCCGCTTTCTGTTTTTTCCGGCAAACTCAATTCCAAAACGCCCGCACGAAAACACGCTTTCCAATTGATGCGAATAAGGTCGCGAAGCAACAACCACA
Organism: Holosporaceae bacterium; assembly: GCA_031265715.1. GTDB lineage: Bacteria > Pseudomonadota > Alphaproteobacteria > UBA3830 > UBA3830 > JAIRMQ01. The sequence continues at coordinate 1,250 of JAISCG010000023.1, forward strand.
CGGCGCGGCATTTGCACCGTTGGTCAATATTATTCGAGCATTCGTTTTCGATCCGGCGGAGTTCATCGGAAATCAAACTCTCAACGGATAACTGAGAATTGGCGTTTGTTATCTTTTCCGCCGTTGCATAAAATCGTGTCAAAAACACGCCTTCTAACTTCGGACGAAAAGGTATCGTCTTGTTTGCCGGCACAATGTTCCCCTGTTATTAGTGAGAGAATCCGTGAAATATTTAAGATATTTGTAGTTTTTTATTTTAATGTTTATAATATTTTATATATTAACACAAAAAAAGAAAAGATCAACATCGTACTGAAATATCATTCGATTAACTTTCACGAATGTTATTTGCCGATACACAGCTAACGTTTTTCGTTGTTTTTGTTACCTGAACCGGAATTGCGAAATACTGGAATTTCAATATTTTTTGACATTTTAGGTATTGTAATTGACGGATTTTGAGAATCAAAGCGCAAAAGCTATCTCCTTGAAAAACAACGATTTTTTCTAAAAATTGCGTAAAAACAGCCTCCTGAGTATTATAATTTTTTGGCATATAAAACTGCATAATTCGGCTTTGAGTGCATTTCTTGTCGATTTACGGCGCGTTCATAAAAAATTCCCCGCCGGAATTGCGGGGATTTCGTACCGCGTCTTAATATTCTTTCGGGAACATCATGAGAAAAACCCCGTCCCTTTTAAAAAGAAAAAATTTGTACTCACCTGTCGGTAAATTCGTAAACGGTATCTTTTGTCTGACCGTTGTTTTTTTCTTTCCGTTAATCTCATGATATATCCGGAAAGTTCCTTTGTTATCGTTGCTAACTTTCATAATTACTACAAAAAAATAATCATTAATTTTTGCAATTTTCGGCAAATAACTCATAACAACATCCGATAACCAATATGCGGAAGCTGCCTCAGCAAATAATTTCACTCCGTCGGTTACAAGAAAATTTCTTACCATAGTTAGTCTGTGGTATTCGTTTGTTGCGTTGCCGTAATTCATAATTTCCTGCAGTTCTGCATAATTTTTGTTCATAATTTTGTTTCCTTTCTGTTTCTTAATGTTATGTATAACATTCATTCTCCATCTTGTCAATCTGTGTTTTCTATTTTCCCCTCAAAATAGAGATAAAACCTATTGCTAATAATTGCTTAATTGACAAATAATCAATTTTTCAGACTTTCGATAATTTAAAAAGTATTCAACCGTGTTGATGAAATATTTTCAAAAAAAAACGAACATTTTCTTTTCAAATACTGAATTTATATAAAGCAAGAGAG
>JAISCG010000073.1 GCA_031265715.1 Holosporaceae bacterium
GCTCTGAATATTCCGGATTTAAAAGAAAGACGCGAAGATATTTTTCCGCTGGTTGATTATTACATTTTACATGCCGAAACAATTTTCGGATTAAAATCGAAAAAAATCACCGACGATGCTCTCGCGATACTTCAGACCTACGATTGGCCCGGAAATATTTTGCAATTAAAAAATATAATCGAAAATTCTTTAATTAATTCCATTAAATCCAATGAAATAACCAAAGATGCACTACCTCCGGAATTGACCTCCAGCGCAAAGGAAAAATTTGTTTCGCTGAATGTCGCAAAACTCATTTCCCTCAGAATAAAAGAAGCGAAGGAATATTTCGAGACGGATTATCTGCGAGCGCAAATTGAGCGATTTTCCGGAAACATATCAAAAACGGCAGAATTTATCGGCATGGAACGATCTGCTTTGCACAGAAAATTAAAAGGCCTCGGAATAATTTCCGGAAAATCCGAAAAAAAGATCTCTGAAAAATGAACGTTTTAATTTTAGGAGCCGGACAGGTCGGACTGGGAGTTGCGCGTCATCTGAAAAATCGAAACATCGATGTTACGATTGTCGAAAAATCCCCGGAGCTTGTTTTTAACATTCGAAATTTTTTCGACATAAATATTATTCAGGGCAACGCCCTCGACGCAGAGGTGCTAAAAAATGCGAATGCGGAAAATTCCACTCATCTGATCGCGACCATGTCCGATGACGAGCAAAATATTCTGGTGTGCAAGTTGGCTAGCGCGTTGTTCAACATAGGAAATAAAATTGCTCGCCTGAAATCGCACCCGTTTTTAAAAAACAGTATGTCGGATTCGTTCATTAAAGAAAATTTCGATATCGATTTATTGATTCATCCGGAGTTAGAAGTCGCAAAATATATCGCCGATATTGCCTCGGTGAACGGAGCGTTTGATGTAATAAAATTTGATTACGCAATTATTGTCGGATTGAAATGCAAAGATAATACGGAAATTCTCAACACCACATTAAAACACTTTCCGAACATTACCGATCTGCGTTTGTTTATACTGACAATAACCCGCGGCGAAACAACGATTTTTCCGTTAGCCGACGATCTTTTGTTACCCGGCGATGACGTGTATCTCATAATCGCCGCCGATGATTTTGAAAAAGTCATGATTTTGTTCGGATATCCGCCGACACACAGGCAGAATTTTCTGATCATCGGCGGAGAACGCATGGGATCTCTCGTTGTCCAAACAATTTTTGAAAAAAATTCCGGCGCTCAAATTACTTTGCTGGAAAAATCCAAAGACCGGGCAGAAGAAATTTCGCAGCAGTATCCCGATATAACGACAATTTTGGGAGACGCGTCCGATTACGATCTTTTGTCGAATTTGAGCGCGAGCGCCGACACGGCCATTGTCCTGACGGATTGCGATAAAACCAACGCACTCTCCTCTCTTTTGTTAAAGCAACTGAAAGTAAAGCGAATTTTAACTTTGGAAAAGAGCAGGAACTACGATTCCCTTCTCCAAACAAGTTTCGGCTGTTCCGTTGTGGATCCGATTACGGTTACCGCCGAAAACATAATTTATAAAACGTGCACTCGAAATATTATCTCCGCCGTTCGACTTAAAAATTCGCCTGCCTACATTATCGAAGCAATAATAAATGAATCGTGCTACTATCTGGGCGAAAAAATCGAGTCTCTGTGCAAAAAAAATGATATTACTCCGATTTTCGTTATACGAAACAATAAAATTGTTTCGGCAAAAAAAGATGTTGAACTTCAATTGAACGATCAAATCATGATGATTGTTCCCGAAGATAAAATCAGCTCGACGGAACAAATTTTTTCAAATTATTTTTCTTCAGATTGACTTTTTACGCCCATTCAGAAGCATTTCGCTCTGCTCGCAATGACGTGAAAACATTACCATAGGTTATCCCGGGGAAATTGAAATTTCAGACGACCCAAGCCGACAGATGACAAGCGAGAGTCACCACCCATCGGAACCAAGCTGCATTTTTTAAAAACCGTCTTTTCTTAGTTTTTTTTGCACAAATATTTCGCCATCAGAACGGCATTTTCATCCCCGGAGGAAGTAATCCGCCCATGTGCCCCGACATTTCCGCCTCAAGCTTGCTTTTTGCGTCACTAAATGCCGCGATGATCAGATCCGACAGAATCTCCGCTTCGTCCGGAGACATCAGCTTCGGGTCGATGGTCAACTTTTTAATTTCCGTTTTTCCGCTGATAACAATGGAAACCATCCCGCCCCCGGAAGTTCCGGTGATTTCAAGATCGTTTATTTTACTCTGAGCTTCCATAAGTTTCGCCTGCATCTGCTGTGCCTGCTTCATCAATTGGTTAAAATTATTCATGGTTACTTTCCTTTTTTATTGTATTTCTGCCCCAGGGAACATTTTCAGCACTTCGTCCGACAAAGATTCCGGCGATTTGCAATTCTCTATATCAGGCATTTTTTCATTTTTTGCAAGGGGTTTCGAGTTTTTTTTTTCAATTCCTTCGATCAATTCCCGCAAATCCGGCAGTCCCGACGCGTAGGCGATCCGAACCAGCAGCATTTCGAGAACAATTTCCGGACGATCGCAGAATTTCAGCTCCTCCGTCCCCTTCAGCAGCATTTGCCAGATGCGGGACACCGCCGCCGTGGAAATTTTTTCCGCCATTTTTTTTAATTTCGGCATGATGTCGTCGGAAACAAGCGCTTCCAGCGGAGGCACGCCGGTTTTGAAACAGGTTAAAACGTGGATGCAATCCGTCAGCGAATTCATAACCTTCGTACCCGAGGCATTTCCTCTGATTATTTCCCGATATTTTGCGATGGCATTTTTTATGTCCGCGGAAAAAAGCAGATCCAGCAGATCGACAATGTCGTTGTCGTCGGAAACGTTCAGCATATCTTTTACGTCCTGCAAAAGCAGTTCACTGCCGACCACCAAATTGATGGCCTGGTCCAGAATCGAAAGACTGTCGCGGATCGATCCGTCGGCGGCACGGGCAATGAGCGCAAGCACGTCGGCGCCGGCTGAAATATTTTCCTGATTACATATCGACGACAAATGCTGAGCAATCAAATCCGATTCAACTCTTTTCAGATCGAATCTCAGAATGCGGGACATTATCGTTTCGGGAATTTTGTAGGTTTCGGTGGTCGCGAATAAAAATTTCACGTGGGGCGGAGGCTCCTCCAATGTTTTCAGGAGAGCGTTAAACGCACTTTTGGAAAGCATGTGAACTTCATCGATGATGAAAATTTTAAATTCGCCGGTGGACGGCTTGTACCTGCCCGAATCGATGATTTCACGAATATCGTCTACGCCGGTATTTCCGGCTGCGTCTATTTCGATGACATCCATTTGATTATCATGGGAAAAATTCAGACACGACTCGCATTGGCAGCAGGGCTCGGGATCGTTGTTTTGGTGATTTTCGCAGCGGAACGCCTTGGCCAAAATCCTGGCGATCGTCGTTTTTCCGACGCCGCGGGTACCGGAAAACAGCATCGCAGATCCGAGACGATTTTTTTGCATACCTCCGAGGATTATTTTTACGACGATATCCTGCCCGATAACCTCGCTGAATTTTTGAGGTCTGTACTTGATTGCCAGAGGAATGTAAACAGCCATAATTTCCTTTTTTCTTCGGTATTTCGTGGGAAATCGACCCGTTCGGTGTTCGCTGCGGCTGCTTTCTTCCGAACCTGACCGGGTTCACGCTCCTCAACGTCCGACTGTCCCGAGGGCCCATTATAAAGGAAAGTAACGATATATGAAAGAAGTTTTTAACCTACTGCTTACCACCCGTTTGATCTTTTTTTATTTGAAATTTCAATGAAATGTTGATGGTTTTTCTTAACCTTGAATCATTCTCGTCATTGCGAGGAGCAGAGCGACGCGGCAATCCAGAACTAAAATTTAAGCAAATTTAAAATCTCTGGATTGCCGTGTCACTTCGTTCCTCGCAATGACGAGGGGAAGCGCCTAATTGAATAATGACGAACGGTAAGGATTTACGTCGACAAATAAAAAGTATACAATGCGCCCCATAGGAATGGGGTATTTTATGAAAAAATTATTCTGTTGTTTGGTAGTTTGTTTGTTTATAGGGCAGGGGACTTCGGCGTGCAAACCGGCGGATTTTTCCGGCTGCGTTCTGGTAAATTTGTGCACTATATATAATAATGCTAAATTTACCGGGGATTTTGTGTGCTCGGTTTCCGATGCCGAATACATGGTGCCCTTTTCGGTGATCAACATATTTAGAATAGACAGCGGAATTTCTGATCCGATCGGGAGGACTGACAGAGAGGCTCTTGAAGGCGCTTGCCGGCGATTTCCTTTAGGAAAATTTGAAATTATTAATAATGAATCAAATATCGGGTGCTCCGGAACAAGGAACATGTTGCTTGAGAAGGACTTGCAGCGGTTTGTGAATGAAGATCCGAATGTTCGACGAGCGGCGGCGGAGGGGAAACTGTTTTTTCAATTTTTAGATACGGATGATATGGTTCACCCTAAACTATTTCATATTGAAATATCCGTAATGCTGTTAAATGCTAATTGCTATGCATTGAGCTGCGAGCGCGACATTCGGATGTTTGGCCGATATTCGATTGAAAGATTGGAAGGGATGCATCGTGACTGCTCTCCGACTGATTTTTCATTAGTCAAAAGAGCGAAAGAGTCCCCAGAAAAAGGCGTGCCTTTTTTACCTGACGGGACAATGAGCGACAGAGAACCGGCACAGGTTTTCGGCTATGTTCCGTTATGTTGTAAGTATGATGGGGGATTTTTTCAGAGGTATTCCGCTCGATTTTCTCCCGATTGGGCGCGTGTTAGTCTTGAGACTATGCATAATTTGATGAATCTGTTCGAGAATAATGCATTCATACTGCATCCGTTTAAAAACATGCCTTCCTTGTATTATTATCGACAACATCCGGCTTCGGCTTTGCATAGTGTTAAAGAATTTCCGGGTCTGTGGTTTTTCGATAAGATACGCGATGATCAGCATCGCAGAAGTGTATTTGTTTCCTTTTTTGTAGACTGCGATCTTGAGAAATTTGGAGCCGAATTTGATGAATTAAAGAAAGAACGACCTGATCTGGGAGAGTTTTTTACGACAATATTGACTGAAGTAACCGAGGAACGTGCAAGGTTAGAAAAATTGTCAGCTTCGCTTATGCATGAAATGAGCGTGAGGGCGCAGACAACGTTCGTTCCCGGACTTTCCTGGTGAAATTCGGTTTTTAGTTTCGGAACTTTTGATCCCAAAACGCAGGCTGATTTTTGCATTCAGGTTTCCCGCAACCCGACGTCGGGAAAACAACCTGCGCGAACATTAATATGCGTGAATTTGCAAAAGCTGTTGTTTTTTGAGCGGGAAGGTATTATTCTTTCCGAAGGTTGTGGAGAGTGATAAATGAGAGCAAAAGCAGCAAAAAAAGACCTCTTGCCGGCTGTTATGCGAGCGGTCAGTGTAGCCGATAAAAAATCGGTGGTCCCGATACTGTCGCATGTTTTGTTGGATTTTCGGGAGTCCGGTCTTCGGCTGAAGTCCACGGATCTCGATCATTCCCTGACGGAAGATATTCCCGCGGAGGTCAGTACCCTCGGAACGGTGGCGGTGCCGGCGGCCATTCTCGGCGACATAGTGCGAAAATCGTCGGAAACGGCGGCGCTGGAGTTTTCCCTCGCGGAAAAAGGAAGTAAGCTCATGGTAGTAGCGGGAAAATCCAAATTTGAGTTGTCCGTGCTGGATCCGGGCGATTTTCCGGAAATTTCTCCTCTGAAGGGAGCCTGCACCTTCAGTGTAAAATCCGCCGATTTGAATAAATTAATTATCAGGACAAAATTTTCGATGTCGCCGGAGGAAAGTCGGCACAACCTCAACGGTATTTTTCTTCACAAGGAAGAGGACAAGCTTAAGGCGGCGTCCACCGACGGTCATCGTCTGTCTGTGTCGGAAATGGGCATAGACATAAAAGAAAGTATTCAGGGAATGATCGTCTCCAAAAAGACCGTATTCGAGGTGAAGAAATTGCTGGATCTTTTTCAGGATGAGGAAGTCTCGGTAGCTTTTACCGCGAATCAGATTCAATTTTCGCTCGGAAATATCACGTTCATTTCAAAATTGGTTGACGGCACTTTTCCCGATTACAAGCGCGTTATCCCGGAAATAATCGGCGATTTTTTCGTGGTCAAAAGAGCTGATTTTCTCGAAATTGTCGACAGGGTTGCGGTGATATCCGACGACAAAGTCAGATCCGTAAAACTGGAACTCACCAAAAACAACCTCTCCTGCTACGTGGCCAACAGCAAAGTCGGCAGCGGACGGGACGAAGTCGAGGTCATCTATTCCGGGCAGGGATGGAGCGCCGGTTTTAACGCCGGATATTTGCTGGATGCGGCTCAGAACGTGCACGGAGAATCTCTGAAAGTCTATATAAAAGAGTCTTTGGCTCCGATATTGATCATAGACGAGTCGGAACCCGAATCGTTGTTCGTTGTCATGCCGATGCGCATATGATTCGTGTCTAAATCCGATATTTTGAAACTGAGTTGCAGGAATTTCCGCTCCTACGGGACGTTGGCTTTGAATTTTTCGTCAAAGTTCGTCGTATTTTTCGGAGAGAACGGCTCCGGAAAAACCAATATTTTGGAAGCAATTTCGCTGTTTTCGTCAAACAAAGGACTCAGAAAAGCACCGATCGCCGATCTGACTTCCATCAAGTCCGATCCGTTTTCCTGGAATTTGGAGCTGGTTTTGGAGAAAAATCAGTGCAAAACTTTTTTGTCGACAAATGTTCGCAACGGACGCAGATCCGCAAAGATAGACAACGCGCCCGCGGACTCTCTTTCCAAATTCGACGAAATAATGTGGATTTTATGGGTGGTTCCGAGCATGAACAATATTTTTATCGGGCCGACCTCCGATCGTCGAAGTTTTTTCGATCACCTGGTCGGAGGCTGCGATAAAAAACACAGAACGGCGCTTAAAACCGTCGCGAAATTGCAAAAAGAACGGCTGCACGTGATGCTTAACCGAAGAGATGAAAATTGGTTGAGTGTCCTGGAAAGAGAAATCGCGGAGGAAAGCGTGAAAATTGCCGAATCCCGGCGTCGTTTTATCGAGAAACTCGAGGAAGTTTTCAAAAATTATCCGTCTGATTTTTTGAGGCCGAAAATTGCCGTTTCCGGAGCGATCGAGCAAATTTACGAAAATTACTCCGAGGAAAACGCGGTTTTGGAAATCGCCGACGCTCTCAAAAAATGCCGATT
>JAISCG010000140.1 GCA_031265715.1 Holosporaceae bacterium
GAACGGATTAAAATTTTTCGGAATAAAGGAGTAAAAAATGAAGGTAAGAGAAAAAAGAGGCGCGGGGTTGCTGACAACGGAAGCAACTACTTTTGAGAGGTTTTCGTCCGGTAAAAAGCTAAATGTCGGATCCAACGTCACGTTGGTGAGATGCGCAATTTATACTCGTAAATCAAGCGAAGAAGGTCTCGAGCAGGAGTTTAACAGTCTTGACGCTCAGCGGATTGCGGCGGAAAAATACATTCAAAGCCAGGCGGGTAAAGGTTGGATGGTGTTGCCTCAACATTATGATGACGGCGGTTTTTCCGGCGGAAATATGAACAGACCCGCTTTGTTGGAACTGCTGCGAGACATCGAACTCAAGAAAATAGACTGCGTTGTGACCTATAAATTGGATCGGTTGTCTCGATCTTTGCTTGATTTTGCAAACATCATGAATGTTTTTGACAGCAACGACGTAATTTTTGATACGGTCACCGAGTCGTTCAGTTCTGCAAGTTCGTCCGGTCGTTTAATGTTAAACATGTTGTTGAGTTTTGCTCAATATGAAAGAGAATTGACCGGAGAGCGTATACGCGATAAATTCGCCGAATCCAAGAAAAAAGGCCTGTGGATGGGCGGTTATCCGATGCTCGGTTATGATATAAACGACCGCAAACTACTGATAAATGAGGAAGAAGCAAAAGTTGTGAAGCTGATTTACGAGAGATTTTTAGAAACGGAATCATGTACATTAATTGCAGATGAGCTGAATCGCAAAGGATTTCGCTCGAAAGCGCGCCCTCACACGAACGGAAGAAATGACGGCGGAAAATTGTACGATAAAAAAGCAGTGCGGAGAATCCTGGAAAATCAGTATTACAGAGGCTATGTAACTCACAAAAGCGAAATTTACAAAGGTCAACACGAAGCGATAATCGATGACGAATTATGGCTGAAAGTTCAGGAAGTATTCGAAAAAAACAAGAGCACAAAGCATCAAAAAAAATCGAGTCCGTATCCGTTGAAAGGATTATTGAAATGCGGAAGCTGCGGAGCAACGATGAGTTCCACCGCATGTAACAATCACGGGTTGAAATATCGCTACTACACTTGTAGCAATCATATACGTTTTAAAAACTGCAAATCCGTCGTAAAAAACGTTCCGGCAGAGGGGCTTGAGGCACGAGTTGTCGAAGAAATTCTGCTGAAACTAAAATCCCCGGAAGTAATGCTGAAAATTCAAGAACTTGCCGAAGAAAGCGGAATAAATGAGGTACAGTTGCAATCGTCGTTGCGCAATCTTTCGGAAACCTGGAAATATCTCTATCCGCAGGAACAATCGCGAATTATGAAGTTGCTGATTAACTTTATCGAGCTCAGGGAAGACGGATTGAATATTCAAATAAATATGGAAGGATTCAATACTTTGCTGCTCGGCTTGGGAGCCTGAAATGATAACAAACACTGCAATTTCAATGACAGAAAACGTCTTTATTCCCTTGAAAATTGTAAAACGAGGATCGCATCGGGGGAAGATTTTAAGTGATACCTATTCGGCCGAAAAATCGGATCCTGACGCAGCCCTCGTCAGCGGAATCGTGAAAGCGTACCTCTGGGAAAAGCTCATCTACGAGCAATTTGACGGTGATTTGATGATGTTCTGCCTGAAAAACAAGCTCTCAAAGCGGCACGTTCAGCAGATTCTAAAACTGAATCTGCTCAGTCCGAGAATTAAAGAAGCAATTCTCAGCGGGAATCATCCGAAACATTTGCTGCTTAGGGATTTAGTGCGAAAACCTTTTCCGATAATGTGGAGTGAACAAGAGAAAATGCTGGGGTTTGAGGTTTAATTGCCGAATCCCAGCGCTTCTATTTCCTTCGAAGAAAGACCGGTATATTTACTTATAGAGGATACAGACATTCCGTCTTTTAACATCGAAATTGCCGTTTCTTGTTTGCCTCGGGTTATACCTTGCTCTATGCCTTCTCTTTTTGCGCTGTTAATATCGGAGTTATAATCATGCAGTCCGTCTTCTCTCATTCTGATAAGTTCCCTCATTTGAGGGTCTGAAGTCACAATATCGAACATTTTTACCGCCTCCCTGATAACCGGTTCGAATTCACCTATTTGCTTTACAGCTTCCGAATGAGGATTTTTTATAAATTCTAACCACCACGTAACCGGGCTGTCTTTGTCAAACTTTTTCATCTTCCTGAGCTCAAGAAAATGAATTTCCTCATCATCCGCCAAAAGTTCGTGCGTTTCATCTTCTCTCATATGATATGTACGCCAGAAATGCTCGCCTTTAAATAAATTTTCCTCCAATATGTTGATACACACGGTTTGGTGAAGATCAATGAAGTCTCCGCCTTTCGGCAGCTGCTGAAAATACAATTCGGACCAATGAAAAAGCGATCTTTTTATAAAATTTTCCTTCTTTTTTCTCTGAATTTCCACATTTATGATACGCTTGTCAGATGCCTCTGCCACAACGTCCAGACGTACTTCTTTGCCTCCGACATACTCCGGGGTCAGCTCCGTTTTCCGAATCGTTACTTCGACTATCGGATTTTCTTTTGCCCCCACAATAACACTGTTCAGCAGATGGATCAGCATTTCTTTGCTTCTTTCATCGCCAAATACCAACTTAAATACGATGTCACTCGTTACGGAATCCATTCAAATCTCCAATAAATCGTACCGTCCATTATACTCGATTTGATTGTACCATAACTAGAGCCAAAAAGTCAATTTTTTTATGCAGCACTGTTTGGTTGATAAAAGGAAAGCCATGGCCGGATCCTTTTCTTACTAAATCGGTTGTTTTCAAATTTTCTCTTAGTTCGTCATTATCCACCCGAAGCAGTGAGTGACCCAAAGGTTAACGAGGATCGATAACCCTCTGTAACGCAAGTATTTTGCCAAACGTACCCCGCGGAGAATAAATCCGTAATGGGGTACACTCCCTCTACCAATCTTTGCACGAGACCGGAGAGATGACAGAGTGGTCGATCGTGGCGGTCTCGAAAACCGTTGTACGGGCAACCGTACCGGGAGTTCGAATCTCCCTCTCTCCGCCAG
>JAISCG010000037.1 GCA_031265715.1 Holosporaceae bacterium
CATGTTAACCTCCTTTTTACAAAACTGAGATTAACTTCCTCTCGTGACCTTTTCCAACTGTTTTTATGCAACTCCGGGTATAAAAATCCTCTCTCTCATCAGAGGTCGGTGTTGCACTTCATGCTTGAATTGGCGTTTATTAAGCATCACCTCAAGTTGCAGAATTCTTTGTTCTAATAATGCTATCTTTTCCGGAAGAGCGCTGTTCTGTCGCTGAAGCTCAACGATTTTCGCCCTTAGCAATTCATTGCAGGTTACTTCTTCCATCTATCCAAACACTTTTACTTTTATAATCTATACTGTATGTATCACAATCCTCTAATTTTGTAAGCAAAATTTTCGGTTAGCTGAGTAGTAACCGGATTTTCCCTGCGAATCTGCAAAATCAGCTCAAGCTGAGGTTCTCCCCAACTCACGGCGCGAAGACGCTTCGGCCTCCGCGAAGGAACCTCTGCGCCTCGTATCAGAGCCGAAAGTGCCCTTTTGCGACGAAAATACGTTGATCGCGAAAATCCGAGCGTCTTTTTTATCGTGTGCTCGTGAACTCCCTCGCGTTTTAGCGTTTCCCGGGCCTCAACGTCTTTTTCGAATTTTTCTATCAACTTCTTGCGCTTTTCGTCTGTAATGTCAGGCGAAAATGAGCTATGATTCACATCGTGCGATTTACGCATGTCGGTCTCCTTTCAGTAAATTTTAACTCTACCTATTTTGGAGACCTTCTTTCATTTTCTCAAGCCGAAAATATCTCTAAATTACTCAACTGATGCGTGCTTTGAGACGTCTTTTCTCCGGCTCAATCCTGTCTCATATGTCATGAACTATTACACCCTCATCGGAAGTCGGTGTTGTACCTCATACTTGAACGAACGACCGATCGCGATTTTATTCGCCGGCAGCAGCTTGTGTAACTTGTGCCCGCGCTGTTTGTTCAGTAGCCCATTCCTGAGCTCTTTGAAGAACTCTATCGTTAACAGCTTTCTCTATATCTTCAAAAACAGAGTGAAAAGTACCGCCGGGGTTAATGCTTGCCCTTATCGAAGAAGTAAGATTTTCAAAAAACTCATCACTTGTGCCGTCCATTCCCGAAAATTCATCTCTTAAATTATTAATTGCAAGTCTGTGGTATTTAACTCTTTCATCACCTTGTGCAAAATATCGGACAAGATTGTGAACATGAATTGCACCGACTAAAAGCGACAATTCAGGGTATTTTTTTGCCCATTCGAGTTTTCCCAAAAAGTCATATTTATCAATACTTGTGCAATTGTTGGCGGAACCTGTCCCTAGAGATATCAGAATAATATTATCGTCTTTGAACTTTTTTTTGGCAGAACAATAGGCAATCAATGTCGGATTGTTAGCAAAAATTCCACCGTCTCCGCCCGAAAATTCATCCTCAGTCTTTGTGTCCGTGGAGTGATGTGGCCTAAAAAATGTCGGAGCAGCAGAGGTCATCATCAAAACATCATGCAAATAAAAATCATTATGTTTATCAAAACTTTCGACCACTCTGGGTTCTCCGGTATTGTAACAACAGAACGGAACAACAAAATACGGTTGTTGGAATGAAGACATTTTTAGACCGGATGCTCCGTCTTCTCTTTCACCTTCAGGCACTTCGTCTTCTAAAGAATCGGTAAATTTCTCTACTACACTCAATCTGCCGGATTTTTTGTATTTAGGATTCGCAGTACGCTTTCCAAAAGTTTTCCTAAAATAGTGTTTCTTTCCAAATATTTTTCTGGCATATTCAGGAAAATTTTCGTACATATCTTCTTCTTTTCCTAAAACCACTGCTGCTCCGACCAACGCCCCCACCGAGGTACCGGCAACCAAGTCGAAATACGCTTTCAGCGGTTCTTGAGTATATCCCTCAGGTATAATACCTCCTCGATTGCTGTGAATAAATTCCCCTATCGAGTCTCCCAACGCTTTCAATATGTACGCAGGAATTATTCCTCTGCTTCCGCCGCCGTCAATTGACAAAACCAATCTTGTCTGAGTCTTCCCGGGAAAACAATCGAAAAATACAGGAGGATTGGAAATTGACAGAGCCGGTTTTCTTGGTAGTTCCGAAGCTATAGTAACCGTGCTAAATGACCAATTCAATCTTTTTGGCGACTCCGAAGGTTGTCCTCCTGCAACCAACATCGGGAGAACGAATCCTCCGGAAGAACCTTGAACCGGAATTCCAACTGTAAGGAACGACCCGGGTGCGGGTGATTTGGGCAGAACCATTCTCTTGGAAAAATTCGATGCCGCAGCTCTAACACGGGGAGGCGAAGCTTTACCGAGCTGCGAGTCAGATCCGGATCTTTTAAGAGACGACAGACCACCCATTTCGTCTTCCGGTAATGTAAACGCATCCGAGAAGAGTGCACACAACAAACTTACAGAAAAACCGAGAACTATCTTTCGTGATTCAATCATAGTTTCTCCTTTCTAAAAGGCCGCTGTTTTCAAAAACACAAAAGCGGCTGAATCAATACGAAAACTACGATTACTGATCCAGGGTATGCATAAAAGGTTAATAAAAAGTTAACAAAATTTATTTTGTCGATTACTGTTGTATTTTTGTCATATTTTCTTCCAAAAATCGCATATCTTCCGGAAGATCGGTCTCGAAATGCAACGTTTTTCCGGATCGGGGATGGGAAAATTCCAGAAAATACGCATGCAGCGCCTGCCGCGGGAAATTATTTATAACATCGGCAATTTCTTTGGGAACGGCGTAGTTTTTTGCTCTGTAGAGAGAGTCTCCGACGAGAGAACATTTTCGATGCGACATGTGAACGCGAATCTGATGAGTGCGTCCGGTTTTCAATTCGCACTCCACTTTTGCCGCAAATGTCGAAAAAATTTTTAGAGTTTTGTAAAAAGTAACGGCGTTGCGACCGCTGTCCGGCGTGACTGCCATTTTTAGGCGATTATTTTTGTCTCTGGCGATAAAAGTCTCAATTTTTCCGCAAAGCGGCTGCGGAACGCCGTAGCAAAAACATATGTATTTTCTTTTTATGGAGTGAATTGCAAATTGCTCGGCTAATTTTGCGTGGGAAAAATCATTTTTCGCCACGACCAAAATCCCGGAGGTATCCTTATCTATGCGGTGAACGATTCCGGGTCTGTATTGATCGCTGCCGCTCGACAATGACTCTCCGCAGTGATGAACAAGCCCGTTGATCAGCGTGTGCGAATAATTCCCCGCTCCCGGATGCACCGTAATCCCGGCCGGTTTATCAATGATCAGCAAATCTTCATCCTCGTACAGAACGGAAAATTTCACGCCGGCGTCGGGAGTCAGGTCCGGTTTCGCAGTTTCGCGGTCATTTTTAAGTAAAATTCGATCTCCGACTTTCGGACAATAATTCGGATCGGTTATTAACGCAGAATTAACCCACACGCATCCTTCCAGTATTAAAATCCGAATTTTACTGCGGGATAACTCGGAAATTTCCGATGATAAAAATTTGTCGAGCCTGTTTCTTTTTGTGTCGGCCGCAACGCTGAGTTCTATTGTGTCGCTCATACAGGCTTAGTAACATTTTTTCGGAATTTTTTCAATGTCGCGAACCATTATGTATTAGGTTCTGTTAGCGAAATTATCGCAGCCATATCAGTGTGCTCGCGATTTGCAAGAAAGACATAAAAAATACTGCAAAAGTAAAAAAGAATTCTTTAAAAACGCGCGTCGAGCAGCGTTCACGCTTCAAAACAATCAACAGAAGATAGCCAATTTGTTTAAAGCAAAAAACATTGCATACGCCTCTGGTTAGACAGACTTTATTGGAAGGTTAATATGACTCCGTTGGATTTGGTGCTACATTGGGGAGGAATTTTTGTATAGCAGATTCGATTTGAATTTACAGCATAGAAATGCTGAAAATACAGGAATTGCTCGGCCAAAAAATGTCGTAAATGCTAAGTGAATCTGCTATATTTCTGCGGAATAATGGCGCTATGCGATGTCGAGAGTTGCCACAAGGAAGTTTGCTGGCAAAGGGTGTAAGAGAATATCCCACAGAAGAAAGTGATGTAAAGTTACCGGAAGATTTTTTCGGAGAACGTACACAGGAGTATATACAGACCTACAACATTATATAAGCATATTTCCGGGGGACTCATCACCCGTCCCATTTAATTAAGCGTTTCATACGGGTGATGAGCTATTCTTTGGCCGGTTCCGTCGTTTTTCGAATCAGAATTCGCCTCACGCGACGCGGATCGGCTTCGATTACATCAAATTCGATCCCTGACGGATGAACAAAAGTCTCTCCCCGGGTCGGCATTCTGCCCGCCAAAAGTATTATAAGTCCGCCCATGGTTTCTATATCCGGTTCTTCGCTTTCATCCTCGACCAGAGGCTTAAGTAACTCAATTCCCAACAAATCCTCGCATTTAAAAATCGGAGTTTTTGCGTCGGCGATAAGAGATCCGTCCTGCTTAGCTATTATTTGCGGAAAAATACTCTGATTCTGCTGAATCTCTCC
>JAISCG010000038.1 GCA_031265715.1 Holosporaceae bacterium
TTACGTAGATTCTCGTACTCTTCTTTGCTTAAAAAATCTTTCTTCATACCATCCTTATATCATTTTTACTCAAAAAGTCCAATTGAAAAAATCCAACTTCTCATCATGAATGGGTATATTATGGAGAAGAAATCGTTAAAAAACGGTTAATTCGGAGGATTCTCATTAAACAGTCCCGGTTTCGGCGTAAAAATTACAACGGACGTAAAATACGGTTTTTGCGTTGCGGAAAAACCCGCCGCACATGCCGTCGGCCTGAGCACAAAAAATCCGAATGCTTCTCTCGGAGAAACGTCTGAGCATTTGCGCCCGTCCGAAAAATAATAATTGTTATCGGCAATATATAATGAATAACATTCAACCAGTATTTTAATTTCATCTTTGTTTATTTTTAAATCTTTGTATATGACAGAAGAGCGCGCCTTTTTCGTATACGGCACCATGGTGTCTCCGTGATTGCCCCTGGTTCCGAAAGAAATACTATCCTCCGGCGTCATATTTCGCTGAGGGGTATACATTACCCTCCACAGAACACTCGCCTCACCGTTGCCCAATCCCTTGATGCAGTGCACAAATCTTGCCGCAAAATGCCCATAAATGTGATAACTTGTATTTGGAAAACAATAGAGAGTTTTTCCTGGATAACGTATTAAACTTCCCAAAAGTATAGCGTACTTTACATCCTTCAAAGTGATTCTTTTATTCGATCTGTTTTGAGACATATTTTGTAAAATGTTCGCGATACAGTGTGCGGTAAACTCTGTTTGGGCGTACATTCGTTTGGCCTTCGGAACGTCATGCAGGTAGTAGATAACAGCAATTATCACCGGGATGGCAACTGCAAATTCAATTAAAATTACTCCGATATGAGGCTTTCTAAGAGCCTGCCCCCCCCCCCCGTTGTATTATAGACACAATCTTAGACAACATTTCCGCTCCCACGGTTAAATATCTGCTATTATGGAGCGGAAAAGGTTAATAAAGGGTTAAACGGACGCGGTTTCATTACATCATCTGTTCTATCATGCGCAAATTAGTGCATATAATTTTCGGCGTGCTAAAAAACAACGCGCCCTTCGATAAAGATTTAGCCTTCACCTATTGACTCTAAACACGGTATCTCGCAATGACGTGAGGAGGCGTCTATTTCAATGACTCTATTTCCTTTAAAGAAAGACCGGTGAGCTTGGATATTTGCTCCGGAGATAATCCCATAGAAAGTGCATTTAGAGCTGTTTCTCTAGCTTTCCGTAACTCTCCCCGAGTTATACCTTGCTCTATACCTTGCTCTATGCCTTGCTCTATACCTTGCTCTATGCCTTTGGCTATGCCTCGTCTTTCGGCGCTGTTAATATCAGAATTGTAATCATGCAGTCCATCTTCACGAATCCTGATAAACTCTTTCATTTGAGGATCTGACGTCACATAATCAAACATTTTTACTGCCTCCTTGATAACCGGTTCAAACTCGCCTATCTGTTTTACAACTTCTGAGTGTGGGTCTTTTATGAATTCCAGCCACCACGTAACCGGACTGTCTTTGTCGAACTTTTTCATCTTTCTGAGTTCCAGAAAATGAATTTCCTCATCATCCGTTAAAAGCTCGTGAGTTTCATCTTCTCTCATATGATATGTATGCCAAAAGCGATTATCTTTGAATAAACTCTCCTCCAATATATTGATACACACGGTTTGATGGAGATCAATAAAGTCTCCGCCTTTCGGCAACTGCTGAAAATACAATTCGGACCAATGAAAAAGTGATCTTTTTATAAAGTTTTCCTTCTTTTTTCTCTGGATTTCCACATTTATGACACGTTTGTCAGATGCTTCGGCCAGAACGTCCAGACGTATTTCTTTGCCTCCGACATACTCCGGAATCAGCTCCGTTTTCCGAATTGTTACGTCCTTTATCGACTTACCTTCAGGATCGATAACGCTGTTCAGCAGATGAATCAGCATTTCTTTGCTGCGTTCGGCTGAAAAAATCAGCTTGAAAATTAAATCCCCGGCAACGGAATCCATTCAAATCTCCAATAAATTACACTACTTATTATACCTGATTTGATTGTATCACAACCAGAGACAAAAAGTCAAAAATTTTGTGCAAAATCTCTTACCACCCGTCTCAATTAAGTGCGGTGGGTGGCAAGGCAGTATCACAATTCTTTTACCAGAGATCTCATGCTACGCCGCTTCGCAGCGCTGCCGGGCGCATTTGATTTGGCCTGATTTTCTTTCGCGGATTTATTATAACCGAGCGCAATCATCATAAAATCGCGCCAGGCCAAAGCCGGAAGAATTCCCCCGGTTATTTTTTGATTCATCGGAGTATTGTTGTCGTTTCCCGTCCACACTCCGGCGACCAGCGAATCGGTAAAACCTATGAAACCGGCGTCGCGACTGTCGTTGCTGGTTCCGGTTTTCCCGTAGCAATCGACCGGAAGCTTCGCGCGCCTGCCCGTCCCGCGTTCCATCAGCGCCTTCATCATTGTTTTCATTTTTTCACAATTTTCGGAAGAAATAACGCGTTTTCTGCGTTTTTTGGAGGCACGGTAAAGAACTTTTCCCTGTTGATTCGTGATGCTGAAAATCCCGAACGGAACCATTTTTATGCCGTTCGTCATGGTCGCACCGTAGGCTGCGGTCATTTCCAGCAAATTGACGCCGGCAGATCCCAACGCCGACGCAAAATTACGTCCGATTTCACTGGTGATCCCCAGTTGTTCCGCTTTATCGGCAACGGAATCCATTCCGACTTTTTGCGCAAGTCTGACGGTGCACGTGTTGACGGATTTTACGAACGCGTCAAGCAGACTGATGCTTCCTACACTTTGGTAACGGTAATTTTTCGGCGACCAATTCCCGATGGTGATCGGAAGATCGCTCACGTGGTCATGAATGTTGAATCCGTGCTCCAGAGCCGTGACAAATACAAAATACTTAAATGCCGACCCGAAAGATCTCAGCGCGAGGGCTCTGTTGTACTGACCTGTGCTGTAGGTGTGCCCGCCGACCATGACGCGAACGGCTCCGGTTTTGTCGAGCGCCACCAGCGCCATCTGACTCGCGCCGTTTTTAAATCCGTATTCGTTCAGGACATTTCTTATTACGTAGGTCGCATTTTTTTGCAGCGCCGAATCCAAGGTCGTCCGGACAACCAAATCCTCGTCGCCGGCTCCGACCAATTCCTGCACATGCTCCAGGGCCCAGTCGGTAAAATAGCGATTTTCATCCATCGGGACGGAAAGCTTACTCAATTTTTCCTTTTCCGACATCGCTTCTTTCATCTCGCCTTCGGTGATGTATTTCAGTTCCGCCATGCAGGACAAAACCAGAGCGGTTCTTTTGTTCGATTTTTCGACATTATAAAAAGGAGAATAGGTGGCCGGCGATTTCAGAACTCCGGCCAGTTTTGCGGATTCGTATAATGTGAGCTGATGAGCCCTTTTCCCGAAAAATCTGTAGGCGGCCGCGTCTATGCCGTAGGCTCCTCCGCCGAAATAAACCCGATTAAGATAGGCGGATAAAATCTGTTTTTTCGTGAATCTTTTCTCCAGCCAGATAGCGAGAACAAATTCCTGAATTTTGCGCTTTATGGATTTGCTGCGGGAAAGAAACAGATTTTTCGCCAGCTGCTGGGTTAACGTGGATCCCCCCTGGACAATGCGAAGATGCAGAAGATTCGTCCACATAGCCCGGGCGATTCCCCAGAAATCCACGCCGCCGTGTTTGTAAAAACGCCGATCTTCGATGGCAATCACCGAATTTCCCACGTGCTTCGGAAGATCGCCGATTTTTACCGTGCGCCGAAATAAATCTCCGTATACCGCAATCGTTTTTCCGTCATAGGACTCAAAAACAATGCTCGCCCGCCGCCCCTTCGTTTCCAAATTATCCAGATCCGGCATATCGTGAATAAAAAAAAGAAATATAAAAAAACCGGCTACGAAGGTAAAAATGGCGGCAGAAATTAGAAAATTATAGAGGTCTGCACGACTCCCTATAAATAATTTTTTCCTTTTGCGAGCCATTACGCATCCAGATTAACAACATTCAACGCGTTCTCCTGGATGAAATCACGACGCGGCTCGACGACCTCTCCCATCAGGGTCGTAAATATATCGTCCGCCTCTTCCAAATGCGAAAATTTCACCTGCATCAGCACCCGGGCATTCGGATCAATCGTCGTTTCCCAGAGATGCTCGGCGTCCATTTCACCGAGACCTTTGTACCGGTTGACGGTGACTCCTTTTTTCGCACTTTCCGTAAATTTATCAAAAAAATCTATCGGAGACTTTATCGAAGTCCTCGTCTCTTTTATTTTCAGCTCGGCGGGCCCGGCGGCAAACGACAGAAAATCACTCAATTCGGCGCGGAGATTTTGCCCCAGCTGAGATTCGGAAACGCTTTTCGGCACCTCAAACTTTTCGGTAACATCACGCAAAGTTTTGCTGAAAACGTACGAATCTTCATTTTCGTCAATGCTCCACTCGCCGCGCTCGATTTTTTTCAAATGATTGCACACGACGTCGCGATTCATGTTCGGATTTTCGTGGAACCCGAGCAAAAATAACGCCTCCGACAGAGCAACGTTGTTTGTTTTATCATTCATGTGAATAACGGCATTCTTTATTCTTTTCGCTTTTAAAACGAAGGAGCGAATATCGTTTGATGCTATCACTTCGCCGTCGGACAAAGTCAGCGACGCGGACGGCGCAACCGAATCCAGGAGATAATTTTCCATGGCCTGCTCGTCTCTGATGTAAACCTGGGAAGTTCCGCGCTTGATTCTGTACAGCGGCGGTCGGGCAATGTAAAGATATCCCTTTTCGATGATCGGTCTCATCTGTCTGAAGAAAAACGTGAGCAAAAGCGTGCGAATGTGGCTGCCGTCGACGTCGGCGTCCGTCATGATGATGATTTTGTGATATCTGGTTTTTTCGACGTTAAAATCCTCGCCGATGCCGGTTCCCAGAGCGGAAATCAAAGTGCCGATCTCGGCGGACGATAAAATTTTATCAAAACGCGCGCGCTCCACGTTCAAAATTTTTCCTTTCAGGGGGAGAATCGCCTGAGTTCTTCGATCACGCCCCTGCTTCGCATTTCCTCCGGCGCTGTCTCCCTCAACGATAAACAATTCGCTCTTCGCGGGATCTTTCTCCTGACAATCGGCCAATTTTCCCGGCAGAGACGATATCTCCAGGGAATTTTTGCGACGGGTTAATTCTCTGGCTTTTCTGGCTGCTTCCCGGGCGGCGGCCGCTTCTATAATTTTTGCCGCAACTTTTTTGGCTTCTCCGGGTTTTTCCTCGAACCACAGAGAAAGAGCGTCGCTGACAACGCTTTCCACGACTCCGCGAACTTCGGACGACACAAGTTTGTCTTTTGTTTGGGATGAAAATTTCGGATTCGGAACTTTCACGGATAAAATACAGGTCAATCCCTCCCGGGCATCGTCTCCGGACGAAGTCGCCTTTTCTTTTTTCATATTGGCTGCGAGGTATGCATTGACCGCCCGAGTCAGCGCATTTCTGAAACCGGCAAGGTGAGTTCCCCCGTCCGACTGGGGAATATTATTTGTGTAACACAGCATGGTTTCGTGATAGCTGTCGGTCCACTCGAGAACAACCTCGACGGTTATTTCTTCTTTTGTCGAACAAACGTAAATCGGAGCGTCTGTCAGAGGATTTTTGCTTCGATCAAGATGTCGGATAAATTCCTTCAATCCTCCGATGTAGTGCAAATCCACAACGCGGGCTTCTTCTTCGCGCTCGTCTTTTAATATGATGTGAACGCCGGAATTGAGAAACGCGAGTTCCCGCAGACGATGTTCCAAAGTCGTAAAAACAAATTCCGTTGTTTTGAATATGGAGGAAGACGGCCAAAATCTTACCAAAGTTCCGGTTTTGGTTTCTCCTTCTCTGACAACCCGAAGGGGCGCGTCTGCAACACCGTTGTTAAATTTCATAAAATATTCTTTTCCGCCGCGCCAAATTGATAAATCCAGGCGATCGGAAAGCGCGTTCACGACGGAAACACCGACGCCGTGCAATCCTCCGGAAATCTTATAGGAATTTTGGTCGAATTTTCCGCCGGCGTGCAGATGAGTCATAATCACTTCGGCCGCAGACACGCCTTCTTCCTTGTGAATATCAGTCGGAATTCCGCGCCCGTCATCAAGAACCGAAACCGATCCGTCTCGGTGAATCGTCACATTTATATATTTACAATATCCCGCCAGAGATTCGTCGATGGCATTATCCACCACCTCAAACACCATATGATGCAAACCGGAACCGTCGTCGGTATCTCCGATATACATTCCCGGACGTTTCTTTACGGCATCCAGTCCTCTGAGTACTTTAATAGATTCTGCGTTATAATCTTCCCGGTTGGTCATCAAAAAAAATCCCTACATTAACAGCAGCAGTATACAAATTTTTAAGAAGAAGCTAAAGTTATTTTGTGATCGGAAGATCTCACCGCCCATTTGATTTAATTAGACGCATCCTCTTGTCATTGCGAGAAAATATTATCACAGGTACTATTTGCTGAAATTTCAAACAAAAAAGATCCGACAGGCGATAAGCCAAAATCCAATGTACGCTGCTTCCTATTGCCCAATGTGATCTGATAATATACAGCATTTTTTCGGCGCCGCAGGCTTCCGATAAAAACCACCCTCTAAAAAAAATTTCCTGTAACAGCGATGCTATCAGTATTTTTAAGCTTGGACGGTATGTTTGCAAAACGTTTTTCAGTAGAGCAATCTCACTAATTGTCAAAACTTTCAGAAAAACACTACGACAGGGGGAAGCAACCTTCCGGTTCCCCCGATTCCCATCGCGCGTATACCTCTTGCTCAAAAGCTTCTCCCCGGGATCGATTGGCATTTCTCCGTATCCACCACGGGATTTATATCCTCATTATGCTACTCAAGCGGCGGAGGTGCGTCCGCCACGGGTATTTCTGTCCCCACACGTATTGCATTTTGCCTAGATACGAAGGAGACATACTCTCTTAACACTTCACCAAACAGCCGGTTCCTCGTATCATCTTGTGATGGCTCAATATAATCCCCCAGTGCTTGTATCAGCTCGCTCCCGTTCTTATTCAATATCCTCGTCATTCTTAGTGCGTTAGCTAGGGGAACTGCGTTATAATCGTTTAGTACACGCCGCTCTATAAATCCTTTACATCCACCGAGATACTTCGGGTTTGCTACTAATCCCAGTGATTGTTTATAACCATCCACCTTTATTTTTCTCGTGATCCAGGCATACCTACGTAACACTTCGCCAAACTGCCGGTTCTTCAAATCGTTTTGTGACGGCTTAACATAATCACTCAGTTTTTGTGTCAGTTCGCTCCCGGTTATTGAGGACCACTTCGTCAGTCTTCTCGCCTCTTCTACTGCGCTAGATACGGCATCTGCGTACTTACAATTGTCAGCTTTTTGTACCTGCTCTACAAATTCCCTCCATACACCGGGTTTAAGCGAGTCTACTACTGATTCCAAGTCTCCACACTTATCCACATCTATTTTTTCCATGGCTTCCACATGACAAAATGCCAACACAAACGTTACCATACATGCTGCAACACAATTACTTCTCATAATTTCCTCCTTTTTCTAAAAAATCGAACAACAGGACTATTGTATCACATTAGACCTTAATGTCAAGTTGTTTTATAAAATATACTTACCATAAGCAAATTTAAAATCTGGATTACCGCGTCGCTGCGCTTCTCGCAATGACGAGAATGATTCAAGGTTAAGAAAAACCATCAACATCTCATTGAAATTTCAGATAAAAAAAAGATCAGACGGGTGGTAAGATTGAAATTTTCCCGTCCCACTAATTCTTTCAGGTATTTTGCTTTTTTGATGTGTTTTTTTTCCGTATTTTTGTCGAGTTTATCCAGGGAAACCGAGAGCAATTCGAGGGCGGTGCGGTAATTTCTCAGCAACATTTGTTCCTGAGCGAGCATCAGCAGAGCCAATCCCTCTCGTTTTTGTTTTCCGTATCCCTTGGCCAGCAATCTGAAAATATCGCTGTTGAAGCATTCTTCGTACTTCGCCGATTCCAAAAGAGATATGGCGAAATCGATCCTTTGACCGGCCTCGATCAAGACATTTGCGTAATCTGTTTTGATCAGCGCGTTGGTATCTTTGCCGCAAATTTCTTCGTAAATTTTTATGGATTCCTCCAACTGACCGGCTTCGTACAAAGTCTGAGCCAGCGTTTCTTTACAGTAAAAATCTTTCGGATTTTTTTTCAGGAGCCCGCGCAATATCTCGACGGCTTCCTTCGATCTTCCGATCCGATGAAAATAAACCGCCCTGGAATAATCGTCTTCGGGAAGCGCGGTTCTCCAATCAAGCCTCTTTAAATACGCCTTCAGCTTGACCAAAATGTGCCTGTATTTTCGGGACGTTTCGTCACTCGCTCTGAATTTTTTCGATTTCGCCCGTTTCTGAAGCGCGGAAATTCTGTCGCTCGTTTTCGGGTGACTTTGCACATAGACCGGGAGATTGACCCCGCCGTTCAATATGTCGAGACGCTGAAAAACGTCAAATGCCTCTATCAAAACGTCCGAACCGTAGCCCGATTTTTCAAGATACGCAGCCGCGAGAGCATCAGCGGCAAATTCCTCTCCCCGGGTAAAACGCAGAAAAAATCGCTCATCCGTCATCGCGTATCCCAGGGGCAGCGCCATTACCTCCGCCGACCCGGTGAATATCGACCCGAGAATTCCGGCCAGCATCGCCCAGGCACAATTTTTGGAACTCCGATTTATCGCATTTATCTGGCGATCTATGTGGCCGGCGGCAATGTGTCCGGTTTCGTGGCACAGTATGCCCAGAAGATGCAGCGGATTCTCAAATTTCAGCAGCAATCCGGAATTAACGAAAACGTATCCGTTTCCTATGGTGAAAGCGTTAATGACGTCGGAATTTATGACGTACACCTTCGCCGACTTCGGCCGCAGACCGGCGACTTTGAAGACGGATTTCAGCATTTCCGTGAGAAATTCCTCGATTTCCGCATCCCGGATGATGGAAAAATTTGCGCTCGAAAAATCGACCGTCGCTATGAATAGCGATACAAAAAAAATTCGAAGAAATTTCATCTGTGCCTTATTTCGTTGATTTTATTTAAAATATTTTTGGCGGTGAGGATTATTTCGACATTTTCGAAGCAAAAATCGTATAAATCCGCTTTGGAGATATCTTCCCGGGCGGCGTCCATTCTTGCCGCTATCACCTCGGAAGAATCCTCTCCCCGTGATTTTATTCGCGATTCCAGATCCGCAATCGATGGAGGCAGAATGAAAATTCCGTACACATCCTGCTTGAAAGCATTTTTTATTTTCAAAAATCCTTCCCAATTTATGGTCAAAACCACATCCGTACCGGCTCTTATTTTATCCCGGGCAGTTGAAAATTTAACGCCGTAGTAATTTCCGTAAACCTCCGAAAATTCAACGAAATTTCCGCGTTCCGCCTCCTCGCGAAACTCATCTTTTCCCATAAAAACGTAATCAACCCCCGACTGCTCGGATTTTCTTTTTCCGCGGGTGGTGCACGTCACCATTTTCTCGATGGTCGGATCCATTCTCAAAAGTTCATTGACGACGGAGGTTTTTCCGACCGCAGACGGCCCGGAAAATATAAATAAACTCATTTAACTGCCCATAAAATTTAATGCTGCGGATATTATAACCGTTTTTCTAAATTATCCATAGGAAGAAAGATTCGATGGGTGGTAGGGGATGGTAATTTTAGGGGGTGACTTTTATGTTTTTATGTGATATATCTTATCCATAGTAGCTTGGGGATAAATAAAATGAAGAGAATGTTACAGTTAGCCGGGGTGTGTTGTTTTGGCGCAGCACTGGTATCCGGCAATGTTTGTGGAGTTCAACGAGCTGAAAAACAAGAAGAATTATTGAATCCGGGGGAAATGCAATCAGCATTATTTAAATTAGCTAGGGAAATTGTGGAGGATCCCGAGCCTTCAATGGAAGAAAAAATTAAATTCCATGTTAAAACCTTTATGGTGGAATACAGTTTAGTGCTTTGCAGGCCGTGTGTTTCTGCTTCGGTTGCTTCGGTGGTAGATGAAGTCAATGAATTTATTCCTGTTGTGTTCAGGGGGACTAGGGATTTGATAGATAGTTCCGAATTTGATGATTATTCGACTCAAATATTGATATCTGTCTGTTGTTCTATTTCACAAGAGTTAATATCTCTTGGCCATCGCAATGAATTGCATCCGGATATTTTTGTTGGAATTTTGGAATCCTGCTGGAGAAATTCCAATCTGATAGAAACTGCCAGAGTTGTTATGCGTGCTGCGGAATATGGAGTAGGCGGTTATAGCAGGATTCTTGCTAAGGATAACGCTGATGTTAACTTGACTAAACGTCTTCGTGATTTAATTTTTGCAAATCCCGAAAAATATGACGCTGCTATTGGAGGATGGATTGAAGAAAACCGTTCAAAAGATTGGCATTGGAAATGGAAAAGCCTCCTTGAATTGCCTATTTTGAACGAACCGGAGGTTATTGAATCGTTGAGAGCTTCTTTTAGGCTTAAGAGGGATAAAGACGGGTTTAAGGGGACAAGTTTGGTGGAGTATTTAAATTATGGAATTAGACGTTTCTTCGATTGGCGATGGCAAAGTTTTTTAAATAGCCCGAAGTATTTTATTGACTCACTGGAATCTGACTGGGGAAATCCCGAATTAGTGGAAAAATCCAGGTCACTCATAGATGATGTAGACCAGAGAGTAGGCGGTTATGTAGAGGTTCTGGGAGAACGTAACAGTGGTTCTTATTTAGTCAGATATCTTCGGCCCTTAGTTTTTGCAAATCCCGAAAAATATGACGCTGCTATTAGAGGGTGGATTGAGGAATGCAGTTCAAGGAATCAGCATTGGAAATGGAGAAGCCTCCTTGCATTGCCTATTTTAAGCAGCCCGGAAATTATTGAACCGTTGAGAGTTTTTTTGAGAAAAGTCTACGTTAGGGGGGAAGATTGTGTCATCCCCATGGCAGCGTGGAACGCAGCGGAAATAGAAAAGATAAAGAAGAGTAGGGCCTCCAGAGCAGGGAGGATAAATGATGAGATAGATGGTGTTACTTCTTTGGTGAAATTTTTAGAATATTCAGCGAGTCCTGCCTGATAAAAAAAGATTTATGAACCACAATCACCGGACTTGTTCGCATATCCCCTTGAAGGAATGTTATGAGCGGGTCCAGGTATGGCAATTTACCACCCCCCTCCCGATTAAATCGGCGGGTGGTAAGAAAATTACGAAAAACGGCTTCCTCTCCGCCCACAAGCAACAGTTTAGCTAATCCTGTCGCTCATTTCAAAGATATAAGTGCAACACCGACCTCTGATGAGAGAGAGGATTTTTATACCCGGAGTTGCATAAAAACAGTTGGAAAAGGTCACGAGAGGAAGTTAATCTCAGTTTTGTAAAAAGGAGGTTAACATG
>JAISCG010000053.1 GCA_031265715.1 Holosporaceae bacterium
AAAAATGTTATACAAGGGACCATGAACAGTAATTTGGATACGTTAGTGAAAGACCTGGGGATATTTGATTTGGAAACCGGAGAAATCCCGATTTCCGATGGGGAGCGCCATGCGATAAAAATTCAACTGTCGGCTGCTCAATTGATAGCGGAGGACGTTCTGAAAATCAGAGAGGTCTCCCGTAATTTGTCGGACGATGAGATAATTGACGGGCTGCTGCACAACTGGATCGAAAATATCAGAGATTTTGCCTCTGCTGCGATCAAATTGCGTCGGACGGAATTTTCTCTTTCTGCGGGAGGGCAGGAAAACAGAGAATGTTGTCAGCCGCTTTAACTTAACCGGAGAGTTTGAAATATGTGGAGTAGCGAGGCTCCCTCTAACATTGCGCTGATAAAATACATGGGGAAGATGCAGAACAGCAGAACTCTCGTGGAACCGTACAACATTTCTTTGTCCTATACTCTGCATCGTTTTTTTACAAAAGTTTCGCTGGAAAATTGCCTGTCAGGTGATCAATTTATCAGTGAAATTAATTTCAATAAAAAAGCGGTCGATCGTTTTCTGTTGCACGTAAATCACATAAAGAATTTTTTTAATTATAAAGGTTTTTTTCTTGTGAGGTCATCGAACAATTTCCCCCACTCGGCGGGAATTGCCAGCTCGTCGTCGAGCTTTGCCGCCCTCACCAAGTGCGTCGTAACGGCTCTGTGCGACATATCCTGTGTTCCTCTTCTGTCACCCGAGCAAATGAGTAAAATCAGTCGAATGTCGTCGGGATCGTCCTGTCGATCCTTTTTTTCTCCATGGAGCGTGTGGGACAGCAGCGGAGCATCTGCGTTGAGTCTGAAAATTAACAATCTGAATCATGATTTAATTTTGATAGATCAAACTCCGAAAAAAGTTTCCTCAAGCGAGGCTCATAATTTGGTGAAAAGCAGCCCGCTTTTTGAGGGCAGGCTTGGCAGAGCCCGGCAGCGTTTCGAAAGTCTCAGGGACGCCCTGAATAACGACCAATGGAGCGACGCCCGGCTAATATGTCGGGAAGAATTCCTTGATATGCATCAATTGTTTGAAACTTCCACGCCGAGCTTCCGATATATTCAGCCGAAGACCGACGCGGTTTTGGATGAAATTCAGCAATTTTGCGAAATAAATAACGACGGACCGATTGTAACGGTTGACGCTGGGCCCAATATCCATCTTTTGTGGAAAAAAGATCAGGATGAAATACGGGAAGAATTGAGAAAAATAATAACTCTCCGGATGTCGTGCGAGATAATTTGAAAAGAGCGGCGGAAAAGGAAAAAATAAAAACGGCCTTCGCCGGAGCAGCCGAAACCTACGATTCCGTGGCCGAGGTGCAGGCGCTTTCCTCCGCTCACCTGTGTGAAATGATTAAAACGACAATGATTTCCGCTCCGCCCGGGGAAATTCTCGACGTAGGATGCGGAACCGGCATTACCTCCCTGGAAGCGATGAAAATATATCCCGGGGCGAAATATACGCTCTGTGATATTTCCGGTGAAATGGTTCGAGAATCCGAAAAGAAAATAAAAAATGCGCAATTTATTGTCTGTGACGCCGAAAAATACGATTTTCCCGGGAACTATGATCTGGGAATTTCGAATTTGGCGGTGCAATGGTTTGAATCTTTGGACGATTTTCTCGGAAAAATTTTAAAACATTGTCGTTATTTTGCTTTTTCGACCCTGACGGACGGAAGCTTTTTTAATCGAAAAAAGAAACTCGAGAATTGCGGCGTTTTCAGTGAGTATCCGTCTTCGGAAGAGCTTCTGAACATTTGTCGACAGCACGGTTTCCTCAGGAAATACGATACAAAAAGGTACAATCTTCGATTTGAAACCTTTCGAGCGTCCTGCGAGTATTTTAAAAAACTCGGAGCTACGGCAAATTTCACCGGGAAAAATTACGAAAATCTGTTTTCGATTCTGCGGGATAAACACGCCGCAGATCTGAACTACGACGTGTTTTTCGGTATCATTGAGGGACGGTGATCCGCCTAGACTCCCGCAGTTGCCCCGGGAGTTCTCGGATGATCGCGTTCATACATCCCGACAACATAGGCAATATATGCTCTAAAGGGTGGATACGAAATATTCCTCGCTCCATCCAGAATAATTTGAGATGATTCCATTTGTTGACCAAATGAGAAAGACCTCGCCAATTCAGGATGCTCCGTACGAACAAAAGCACTTATTCCATTTATGGAGTCTGCAACAAACTTAGCAAGTTGCTCGTTGGTTAACCCTCTTACAATATTTTCCGCAGATGTTCCCTTCGGATTGATTTCGAAAAGGGAATCGATTCCTCGACGAAGACTGCCAGTGTCAATCGCTACTCTGGAACTTATAGGATGATTTCGCTCATATTTCTGAGCAAGACACGTGACAACTCCCCTAATTCTGGACAGCGAATCCGGGTTCGACACTATTCCTTCTAGGGGTCCAAATAGATTACCCCCCCCACTCACGGCAACAGCACACAACAACTGCTCGTCATTCCATTTTGCTATAACTCCTGTCGGAGGCAGAGAGTACATCTTCATCGCTGTTTCAAGGAACCCGGTCATGTTTTGACGGAACATTTCTATATTCTGCTGCATATCCATATTCTGCTGCATATCCGTATTCTGCTGCATATTCATCGCTCCGACATCCACTACGTTTGCAACAATTCCCCCCACAAAAAATAACATTACCTTTTTATTTATCATTATGTTTTCCCCTATTTTAGATTTACAACACGCTGACATTGTATCAACATATTGCAACATGTCAATTGTTTTTTTGCAAATAACCGGCGAGTATT
>JAISCG010000106.1 GCA_031265715.1 Holosporaceae bacterium
CAACTTTGCGATTTTATTTTGAGTTTATCCGATATTCTTCCGGGAGAGGCGTTCAATCTGATGAAAAAATTTTTTGAAATTCATCAGAATTTTTACAAAAAAAACAGCCTTTATAATGAAGAAATAAGGCCGGCTTTTCGGGGCGCCTGTCTGATGTTTGGAAAAATTGCAGAACGCGCCGATATTTCGAGCAAAGAAGCGGCTGATATTATTTTTTCTCTGTTCCTTGGCGATGTTTCGAATATACATTTTTCGTTAATCAGCGGTTTTGCAAATGTTTTAAAAGATTCTGATTTAAAATCGCTCAGATCTAAAATTACCGCTCACTACAACAGCGCCGTTTTTGATGACATGACGGAGCAGGAGAAGGACGTCTTCGAAACTGCATTTCCGAGTATGGGTATCAGGATATTCAGTCGCATATCCGACGAAGAGCGTCGAAACCGTGCAAAAGACAAGGTGGCGGCAAAAATAAGATTGTGGCTGAAGGAAATCGCAGATTGCCAAAATAATGCGGATGACTACATCGCAGCACTGGCATTTCCGAAGAAACAGTGCGATAACAGCATTCCGGATTCAGAAAAAAGAGAGATAGTGCAGCGCATGATAGCTGCCGGCAGAGGAGAAGACGCGCTGAAGTGGGTGCGCGCATCCGTCGGTTACACCCGCGATGGTTCGGAATTGATGAAATTGGAAATTGAGGCTTTGGAAATTAGTAATAAATCCTCTGAGGCTCAGGAAAAACGCCTGGTTTTGTTTGAGAAAGAATTGACGTCGGACAGTTATGAAGAGCTTGTCCGGCACACAGATGAAAAGTCTCGTTCTGCAACTAAGGAAAAATTGGTACAGCTCGCTGTCGCAAGTGACAAAGTTCCGCAGGCCGTAACTTTGCTGGCGGAAATCGGACGTTTTGAGGAATGCTCTCGGTTGGTGCAGAAAAATTTGAATCTTCTGGAGAAGCAGGCAGATCATTTCGATGCGCGTGCGCGTGCAGTAGCAAAAGCTCTGCAGAACGATTATCCGCTTAGTGCTGTACTTTTGTATAGAATGCTGATTTCCAAGGCATTGGTCGACACCAATATTTCGAAAAGTACGGCTGCCGCGAAAGATTTTGCATTATGTGAGGAACTGAGCAGTAAAATAACCCTTTTCAGGGGATTCCGAACGCATGAGCAGTATTTGGATTTTTTGAAGCAGAGACATAAAAAAGCAGATTGCTTTTGGGAGAAAATTGAAACCGCAAAGAATAAGAAGCTAAAGAAAAGGTAGGACTCCGTGGCTACGAAAATTTATGGAAAAACTTGGTGGGGGCAGAAGTGGTTGGACGCCTTTAATGATATAGACAATGAAAATCGTCTTCCCGGGGGTAAAATCTACGCCAACAAAGGTGCAGTGCTGAGCGTAAATATTTTGGGTAGTGTGGTAACGGGTCGGGTTCAGGGGTCCCAAAAAACTCCCCACAAAGTTGAGATCGAATTTGAAAAATTTACTCCTCAGCAGAGAGAGATTTTGAAGCAGTTGATGGAAAAATCACCGTCCACTTTGTCTGCGCTCATGAACAAAAGATTGCCATCAAAACTATACGATAACCTTAAAGATGTCGGCATTAAATTATTTCCCACTCGGTGGAGAGAAATTAGAGCCAGGTGTTCGTGTTCGGATTATGCTATTCCATGTAAGCACATCGCCGCAGTGCTTTATTTAATTTGTGACAGGATAGATAAGGATCCT
Source organism: Holosporaceae bacterium (assembly GCA_031265715.1). GTDB lineage: Bacteria > Pseudomonadota > Alphaproteobacteria > UBA3830 > UBA3830 > JAIRMQ01. The sequence goes on from JAISCG010000106.1 coordinate 1,732, forward strand.
TTTGTGGTGTTCGATCTCCACGATTGCCGCCTGTCAACTCTTATCCAAAAGTTTGATAAGTATGTGGTTGCCCGGAAACCGATTCTCAATACGAGTACGTTGTTCGATAATAAAAAAACAAAGCTGACCTTCGATCAGGAAGTATTGGATCGGCTGGATTTCTCCAAAATACCTCACCTGAAGGCTATGACGTTTGGTATTTTAAAGTCTGACATTGTTTTTTACGAAAAAAAATTTCAGGAAAAGATGAGTCTTTTCTATGATTTGATTGGCAACGAAAAGTACAACAGGGAATTAACGGAAGAAGAGTTTTTGCAGAAATTTCCGGATGTGGAGTCCTGGCGTACCTTCGAGATATTTCTGAACGAGCAGCACAGAATAACCGAAATAAATCCGGGAATCGGAAAAAGGAAAGTAGCCGCAAACATTGATAATATATTTAATTTGTTCTGCGAAATGCCTAATTCCCTATTGCACTTACTTAATCCGAAATTGAAATTTATGTACGCTGTTTGGCAGTTTGCGGCCAGGCTGATGGAAAGAAATGCTATAATTCCGCAAATATTGCAGAATGAAAAAATGGAGACTTTGATTCGCTGGATTCCGGCCGTCTACAATGGTGAAGTACGCAGGGTTATTGACGAGTTGGCGTTGACATGTCCGAGAATTATAAAGGGCATGAGTAATTCACATGAACAAATATCGGCCCTTTGTGCTCTGTTTGTCGCAGCCAAGAGTTCATCCGTAAATCTCTCAAAATTGCAGGGAGATGATATTATGGATCTCTTTTTTTCGGGAAAAGCGCTCAAATTTTCCGGCTTCACCAAAAAAGAAACTCCAGAAGTTATCAATCAATGGCTTAGTAATTTTTATCTGGTAAAAAAGTCTCACAAGCTCTGCATGGAAATTAGTGAAGAAAATGATGATTTTCAGTTGGATTTGAAAATTATTCCGGATAAACAGCAGGAACCTCTTCCTCTGCCGGAAGCATTTAAAAAAATGTCTGCTTCTACGAAATTTGAAGTTATGTCAGATATTTCTGCTCTTGCCGACCATTTTCCCGAGTTGGAGAGCGTTGTAGATCACGGAGAACCGCTGGCGTTCGATTTGGCTAACTTCACCAAAATATTTCTCGATGTACTTCCGGTATTGAAAGCCATCGGCGTGCTTATTGCGCTGCCAAAATCCCTGAGAGATGTTTTTAGGCCTCGACTTTCATTAAATTTATCGGCGAAGAAGAAAATAAGTTGCCCCGAAAAAAGTTTCGTAGATCTTGAATCGTTGCTGAATTTCGACTGGACCGTGGCCGTTGGTGAGCAAAACATCAGCGTGGAAGAGTTCAAACGGCTGTTGAAAAAGTCACACGGCCTCGTCCGCTTTGCCAATACCTACGTTTTGATGGACGAAAGTCAGATGGAGTCAATGCTGAAGCAGATGAGTAATTTGCCTCAATCTTTATCGCAGGCAGAACTTCTGCAGGCCGCATTGTCTGAAGAATTTGAATCCGCTTCCGTGAAATTGGACGAGCAGCTTAGCAACATGTTTGCGGAAATGAAAACTTATAAGCCGAAAATACTGCCGCCGAATTTGAATGCTCAGCTTCGTCCTTACCAGGAAAGAGGATTCAGCTGGTTGGTGCAGAATATGGACATGGGATTCGGCAGCATTCTTGCCGACGACATGGGATTGGGAAAAACTTTGCAGGTTATAGCCGTAATTCTTCATATGAAGAATGAGGGAATGCTCCAAAATGAGAAGGTCTTGGTGATAGCTCCCACCGGTTTGCTGACCAACTGGTCCCGAGAGATTGAAAAATTTACTCCGGATTTAAAGCCGCTGATTTATCACGGCAACAAAAGAGAATTGAACGGAGAATTTGATCTTGTGCTTACCTCCTACGGGCTCATCTACCGGGATAAAGCTGAATTCCAAAAGCACAATTGGTTTTTGTTGGTGATAGATGAGGCTCAGAACATAAAGAATCCCTTCGCAAAGCAAACAAAAGCGGTGAAATCCATTGACGCCGTGCATCGCATAGCCATGAGTGGAACTCCGGTCGAGAATCGTTTGTTGGAATATTGGAGTATTTTTGATTTCACCAACAAAGGATATCTCGGAACTCACGGTGGTTTTAGGACAAAATTCGCCGTGCCGATAGAAAGAGAACGCAACAAAGAATGTCTGGACAGATTCATTCGGGTAACCTGTCCTTTTATTTTGCGCCGCTGCAAGAGTGACAGAACCATCATTGCCGATCTTCCCGAAAAAATGGAGAATAATAAATATTGCTCACTCACAAAAGAGCAGGCAGCCCTCTATCAGGAGATATTGAATTCGTCTCTGGCTCAAATAGCCGAAAAAGAGGGCATAGAACGCAAAGGATTGGTGTTGAAACTCATCAATTCTCTCAAGCAAGTTTGCAATCACCCGGCGCAGTACGCCAAAAAATCCGCTGCACTGCCGGATGAATCCGGAAAATCCAAAATGCTGGAGGAAATTCTGAGCGAAATTCACGAATTGGGAGAGAAAACCCTCATTTTCACGCAGTACGTTGAAATGGGTAACATACTTGTTAACCTTTTGGAAGAAAGATTCAGGCTGTCGATTCCGTTTTTAAATGGCGGATTATCCAGGGAAAATCGTGATGAGATTGTGAGCGATTTTCAGGAAAATTCCCAAACCCGCATTCTGATAGTGTCGCTAAAAGCCGGAGGCACCGGTCTGAATCTGACGGCGGCCAACCACGTGATCCACTACGATTTGTGGTGGAACCCGGCAGTCGAAGCCCAGGCCACCGACCGTGCCTATCGCATAGGACAGCAGAATAATGTTATGGTCTATCGATTATTAACCACCGGAACATTTGAAGAGCGCATCGATGAGATGATTCAAAACAAAAAAGATCTCGCAAATATTACGGTCGCAAGCGGAGAACAGTGGATTACCGAATTTAACAACAATCAATTGAAGGATCTGTTCTCACTGCGCACAGGCGTGTAACAGACTTCCTGCGAAACGTCATTCTTATGGATGCGTTCCGCAATACAGTTGCTGTATTCGTACGCAAGAACACAGGAAACGATCGGAAAATACAAAAAATTATACGGGAAAAGCATCGAAATCTACGAAAAATGCTCAAAAGACAGGACATGCGAGTATCTTCGCCGCGAGCTCGGCGTAATTTCCCGAGCGACGTATTTTCGTCGGAAAAAGATTCTGAAAGACCTGAACAAAGGAATTGCGCCGCCGTCGAAGCGTCCGAAGAAAGTC
>JAISCG010000146.1 GCA_031265715.1 Holosporaceae bacterium
TGTTAACTCGAATGGGAGAGTTGAAGGAACGTTCTGAAATTAATTTTAAGGAAATGCTTGAAAGCGTTTTTATGAAAGATTTAAAGACATGGAGTGATGACAATCTTACTGAAAATCTCGCGGTTAAAAGAAAAAAGAAACTGGCTGCCTGATATGTGAATGAGGAGGATTTTGCACAACCTACCCCAAAGGGACGGAAAAGGAGGAGGGAAAGAGCATCTTTCTACCAACATACTGTGCCTGCAGCACAGAAACGGCATTTTCTTCCGAACACGACTGGGCGTTGCCCGCCCTTTGGAAATGTAAAATGTAGAATGTAAAATGCAGCATCCCGCCCGCATTCTACATTTTGCATTCTACATTTTACATTCTCTGCCCTCCGTACCCTGAATTTTGGGGTCCGGAGGGCTATTTTTGGGGTCCGGATAGCAAATTACCCCTCCGGATAGCAAATGTACCCAAAGTTTTGGCAAATTTACCCAAACGTTGCCCTCCTTTAGCCAAAATTACCCAAAATTTTGCCATCCGGATAGGTAATTTAGCCAAAATTTCTTAATTTTTTGCTATCCGGAGGGGTAAATTTGCCATCCGGAGGGGTAATTTTGCCAAAAGTTTGGGTAATTTTGCCATCCGGAGGGCAAATTTAGTGGTCGCGACCCCTAAATGAGGGGGTCGGAGGTCAAAATTTTAAGGAATTATGGCTAAACGAGGGGTCCGGAGGGCAAATTTTTAAGGAATTTTGGCGAAATTAGGGGTACGGAGGGGTAAATTTGCTATCCGGATGGCAAATTTAGGGGTCCGGAGAGGTAAATTTGCCATCCGGACCCCAAAATTGTCCCGCTCAGCGTAGCGGGGGTAATTTCAAATTCAGGAGATCAAAACCGAATCGGCCAAATCTTCCGCCTCTTTTTGTGTAGGCGCTTCCGTATAGATTCGTATGATCGGTTCCGTGTTGGATTTCCGGAAATGCACCCAGCGGTCGGGAAAATCGACTTTTACTCCATCCACTGTATTTACCGGATAAGCCGCATATTTCTTTTGAATGGAATCTAAAAGCGCATCCACATTCGTGTCGGGCGTTAAGTCTAATCGCTGCTTGGCCATGAAGTACGCGGGATAAGCAGCGCGAAGTTCGCTTGTCTTTTTGCCGGATTTGGCTAAATGAGTTAGAAACAGACCGATTCCCACCAAAGCATCGCGACCGTAATGCGATTCGGGATAGATGACCCCTCCGTTTCCTTCTCCGCCGATGACGGCATGAGTTTCTTTCATCTTTTCGACTACATTCACTTCTCCCACCGCAGAAGCAGTGTATGTCTGTCCGTATTTTTCAGTCACATCGCGCAGTGCGCGCGTCGAACTCATGTTGGAAACCGTATTTCCCGGCGTGTGCGACAAAACATAATCGGCTACCGAAACCAGTGTGTATTCTTCGCCGAACATGTCGCCCGTTTCCGTGACAATGGCTAAACGGTCCACATCGGGATCAACGACAAAGCCTGCATCTGCTTTTTTTGTTTTCATTACTTCCGCAATTTCGGTCAGATGCTGGGGAAGCGGTTCGGGATTATGGGCAAAAATTCCTGTCGGTTCGGTATTCAGTTCAATAATTTGCCGGACGCCCAACGCTCTCAGCAATTCGGGAATCACAATGCCGCCGACCGAATTGACCGTATCAATCGCAATCGTAAAATTGGCTTCCCTGATCGCATTTACATCGACCAGTTTCAAAGCCAAAACGTGGTCGATGTGTTTCTTTGTATAGGAATTATCCGTTTTCAGTTTTCCCAAACTGTCTATTCCGGCAAACACAAAAGACTCTTTTTCAGCAATCCGGAGGATTTCATTCCCTTCTTCCGCACTCAAAAATTCTCCTTTTTCATTGAGCAATTTCAATGCGTTCCACTGTTTCGGATTGTGGGATGCCGTAAGGATAATTCCGCCGGCTGCATTTTCCATTGTGACTGCCAATTCGGTAGTAGGAGTAGTTGCAAGGCCGATATCCACCACATCCAGTCCCATTCCCAACAGCGTTCCGACGACTACCTGGCGCACCATTTCGCCGGAAATACGCGCATCTCGCCCCACTACGATCGTTTTGGAAGGATTGTTTTTCGATTGAACAAGTGTTGCATAAGCCGCCGTGAATTTCAAAATATCCAGTGGCGAAAGACCTTCGCCTGCTTTTCCGCCAATCGTACCGCGAATTCCGGAAATAGATTTAATTAAAGACATACAGGAGAATTTTATTAATAAAAAGCGGTATATTTCAGATTTTTATAAAAAACAACATTGAAATTGCTGTTATCGGACGAAGTCCCCAGGGAAGAAGGAATAATGAGGTCAACGACCGCATTTTCTCCTACGTACTCCAGCGGGATTGCCCAGCCGTCGCACGACAGGTCGCCGGAATATTTTCCATAATTTCCCAACCCGTATCTAAATTCCATCGGAACTAATTCGAAATAGGGAATTTTAATATCTTCCAAGCTTTTTCCCGATACATAATCCTTGACATAGTAGAAATAATCAAAGCGTACCTGAACATCATCTACATACAATTCTACCTTGCTATCACTGCCGCGGTCCGTCACATGCAAGTAGAGGCCTTTGCTGGTTCTGTAAAATTCTTTTTCTTTAAAAATACTGTCTTTCGGATAGGATTTCAGAACAGTAATACCTTCTCGTTCAATATATTTTTCAATATCCCGCCTTTCTTCTCTCAAATATTCCTGCAGGCTTTTCTGGTTATCGCACGCGAGGCCTGTTATCGCAAGAATAATAACTGGTAAAATAAAAATTACTGCTTTTTTCATATTGTGAAATTATTTATGCATCAATTCATTAATAAAGTATCGGCATACCTGGGCAATGCTTCTTCAAATAATGCAACTGCCTCTTCCAGCGTACCGTAAAATTCTCCACCCGAAGCATTCAGATGACCGCCTCCATTGAATATTTCGGCAGCAAACCGGTTGGCCGGAAATTTTCCTTTCGAACGAAACGAGATTTTTATCATACTTTCTTCCTCCCGGATAAATACCGAAAAAATGATATTTTCGATACTTAACGGAATATTAACAAAACCTTCCGTATCGCCTTTTCTCCATTGAAATTTTTTCTGTTCTTCACGGGAAAGCGTAATGAGCGACGTCCGGTACTCTTTAAAAAGTTTCATTTTCTCATACAAAATATATCCCTGCAAGCGGATGCGACACTCCGAATAATCGTTATATACTTTGTCGTAAATGGCGTCCTTGTCGATTCCCTTCTCAATCAACTCGCTGATAATGTAGTAGATTTGAGGCGAATTGGAATTATAGGTAAAAGCGCCGGTATCGGTCATCATTCCCAGAAAAATGCATTCGGCGCAACTTTTGTCTATGTAATCGAACATCCCCATACGGCAAATAAAACGAAATATCAGTTCACTCGTTGACGATATTTCCGGATGGGATATGACGACGTCGCAAAAACCGTCCGGGTCGGGATGATGGTCTATCATGATTTTTTTTGCCGGCGACTGTTCCACCAAAGGTCCCAATTGATCAATTCTTTTCAGAATATTGAAATCCAGACAAAAAATCAAGTCGGCAACGTTGACTAATTCCCTGACAAGATTTTCTTTCCACTCTCCTACTACGATATCCTTCGCACCTTTCGCCCATTTCAAGAATCCCGGAAAATTGTTAGGAACCACTATATTTACCGATTTTCCTATTTGAAGAAGAAAATGATATAACGCTAAAGAGGAACCGATAGCGTCTCCGTCCGGCGACAGATGCGAAACAATGATAATCTTATCCGATTGATCAATCAACTTTTTTGCTTTCTGTATATTACGCTCCGAAATTATTTTATTAAGCATTGTACAACTGATTTTTGCACAAAAGTAATCATTTATTCGGAATAGAACAAAAGAGGTATCCAAAGGTTAATTTTTTTTTGAGGCGCTATTGATTTTTTACATCTCAAAAAACCTCGTCATTCCGCGCCTGACGCGGAATCTCCCAAACAGGAGATTGCGGATCTACACTTCACTGCGCCCACAATGACGAGGGCTTTTGACACAGCCTCGTATCAAAATGACAACCAGTCTTAATTGTCATTTTTTTTGCACCGCACACTAAACATGTAGTACTTATAGTAGGTGAAACGAGACATTTTGGTGTAGTTATCGGCCAGATACCGACACCATGCAGTGATACTACTGTGGTAACTGCTCGACCAGAAGTATGTTTGCGTGCCGTAATAGATCGGTGAGCCACTGCCCATGTAGCCCACGAGCAAGGCGTCGAAACCGTTTGCACCGCGGCCGTTACTCGAACCGGATGTTTGGCCATTAACAGCGGTCTTGCTCTTCATCTGACGTCCCCAGTACGTATTATCCGAAAAAGTATCGAAAGGACGGTAAGTCGTTGTGGTGCCATAACTAAAACTGCCTGCATTCGCATACGGTGTTGTCTGATTCGAATAATTGCCCGGATTCGTTGCTATTTCTTTTTCCAACTCGCTCCATTCGTAATCACTGGGCAAATGCCATCCGTCAGGGCAAATCCCCTGATGGTCTGTGTGGTCAGTATTTGCTTCATTATCCGAAATATCGGTACGACCCGTGGCCGCGGCCCACGTATATAATAATCCATAAGTCGGATTGGACTCAAATGTCGATTTATTATTGTCCGGATACCAGTAGTATTTCTGATCATATGCATTACCTGAATTGGAATTTGCCTCCAAGCCGGTGGTTGATCGCAGGTTCTGGGTCGTCCACCATCCCGCATCGCCGAAGTCGCCGATGAAGTATTCATTCCCTTCGATGTCCTTAATTGTTGGCGCCGACTTCAAAGGCTGCCATTTCGTTCCGTTCCAGATATAAAGGCCTTTGCCGTGCAAGACACCGGCGGTGTTGTAAACAAGCATCCCGGTGGCAGCGATTTTTTCTTCGGGAGTAGCTCCTC
>JAISCG010000151.1 GCA_031265715.1 Holosporaceae bacterium
TCACAAATCCGGCATTTCGGGTTGTTGAAACTCCGCCGGAAGTGATGAGACTGTCCGCGTAGCTGCCGTCCGAGTATATCCGGCACGATTTTATGCCGCGATCGGTATTTTCCCGTGCCTGCAGCACAACAGCTCCGGCTCCGTCACCGAACAAAATGCAGCTTGATCTGTCGGACCAATCGACTATGCGCGAAAAAGTGTCTGCTCCGATGACGAGGGCGCACTTTGCTCTGCCTGATTTTATGTACAAATTTGCGGTATCCAGAGCGAAAACAAATCCGCTGCAGGCGGCGTTCACATCAAATGCCGCTCCGCCGGAAATTCCGAGATTCTTTTGCACGATTGCCGCCGTCGACGGAAAAGTGTAATCGCCGGTAACCGTTCCGACTATGATCAAATCGACCTCTTCCGGCGCAATTTTCGCATGTTTCAGAGCATTCAGCGCAGCTTCAGACGCTAGAGACGCCGTCGTTTCTTCCTCCGCAACGTATCTCTGACCGATGCCGGTTCTTGATACAATCCACTCGTCCGACGTATCCAAATCCTTCGGTAAATCCGAATTTTTTACGCATTTTTTCGGCAGCGCGACTCCAAAACCGACAGGTACCGCGTTCATTTGTCCCCACAAAATTCAAAATCGCAGTGCACTTTAGATTTTTCCGACTGCTCGCGAATTCTATCAAAAATATTATTTTTTAAAATATCGCAGGTAAACTTCAGCGCATTTGCGAAGCCGACCTCGTCACTGTTTCCGTGACTTTTCACCGCCACTCCGTTAAGTCCCAGAAAAATTGCGCCGTTGTAGAGGCGGGGATCGAGCTTTTTTTTCAGAGATCCGAGTGATGACATCGCCAGAGCTGCTCCGATTCTGGAAAGTAAAGATTCGGACAGTGAATCCTTTAGCTCCGAAACGATATACCCGGCAGTTCCCTCGATTGTTTTCAGCGCCACGTTTCCGGTGAAACCGTCGGTGACTATAACGTCGACGTCTCCCTTGCCGAAATCGGTGCCTTCGACAAATCCGACGTAATTCTCAAAAAGCTTTTTCAGAATTTCCGCAGTTTTTTTCACGAGACGCGATCCTTTTGCATCCTCTGTCCCGATATTCAGCAGCGCGAGCTTGATATCTTCTTTGTTGAAAACCGATCGCGCAAGCGCCTCTCCCATAATCGCAAAATCCACAAGATTTTTCACGTCGCATTCGGCGTTCGCTCCCAGATCGAGGCAAACCGACTTTCCCCTTTTTCCCGGAATGATCGATGCGATCGCAGGTCGATCTATGCCTTCTACGGTTTTTAAAATTATTTTGGAAAGAGCCATGTAGAGTCCCGTATTTCCCGATGACACGACAGCGCCTGCCTCTCTGGTTTGGACAGCCTGAATCGCCAGTCCCATGCTGGAATCTTTTCCCGTGCGTAGCGATGCCGTTACGCTCATCTCCGCCGTGACCGAATTTTCCGTATGCCGAATTTCGTAGGATACCCTCGACGGAAGCAACCCAGCATGTTTTTCCAGAATTTCCGCGTTACCGAATATTATAAAATGAAACTCCGGAGCGTTCAGCTTCGCAAGACCGCCAAAAACAGCCTGCGGGGCACGATCTCCCCCCATACCGTCAACTGCGATAATTTTTTTATCGTGTGACATATCAGTCGGATTGACGCTTGTCTTTCAAAACTTGGCGGTTGTTATACACTCCGCAGTTGTTACACAGGTGATGCGGAAGCTTTGGTTCTCCGCAGTTCGGACATAAAACCGTTGCAACCGGAGTAAGAGCCAGATGCGATCTGCGCATGTCCCTCCGGGATTTTGATATCTTCTTTTTTGGAACAGCCATAACATTCTCCTTTAAAAATACCGTTATTTATTACACAAATATCACAGCACATTCAAGATCAAAACTATTTTTTCCACATTTTTTTCCGAACGTGTCCCGTTAATTTATTTTTAACGATTACCGGTGTATAATTTCTGCTTGGATAACTTTATACTAAAAAGGAGGAAAAAGCTATGATTTTTTGTAAAAAGATTGTTACGGGTATTTTTGCCTGTTGTTTCCTTTTGAATTCGGGAGTAAGTGCCGAAGAAAAAGGTAATATTCGAGGAAATTGCTGGGGGTTTTACATGAACAGAGACGGAGAGGGTCCGATAAATGTTGAAACCGAGCATTCCGTCTATGACGAAAACGGAGTCGTTCAATCGAAGAAGGAATCCGGACACCTGGAATTTGATAAATTCGGGCGTGCCTACATCCAAAAAGCGGACGGAGGCGAAATTGCCCCGGGTCAGCCGAAACCTGCGCTGCCGCCGGTAAAAGATATCGAAGGACACCCCGAAATTTTTCAAAAAGTGTGTCCGCGGCATTGTTCCCCGGAGAATTGTCAGCGCGGGGACAGGCAATCTGTTATTCGAGCAATTAAGCAGGAGCTGACCGAGCTCGGCAATTTCATCGAACAGGAAGCGATCGGTCGTGGAGGAGATGAGTCCGGGCAGGAGGAAGCCTATTATCTGGTGAAAAAACGACTGCACAGACTTAAAAAAGTCGCCAAATCTCTGCTGAAAGAAAATAAATTTCAGAAAAGAAAAAAAAGCGGACGGTTTAATCTCTTTGATTTGTGGTAATTAGTGAACGGTGCGCAGCTTTCGGAAGGGAGCTGCACTTTTACACGGAGGTGTTCTGCGATGCATTCACGCGAAATACAGACCGGCGGGCGAAGCGGTGTTTTTACAAAAAAACGACGACGCGGATCTGTTGCAATGGAAGTAGCGATAACGTTTCCGATTCTCTGTAATTTGATATTTTTTATGTTGGAGCTGATTAAAATAAATGACGTTCGGATATCTGTGGAAGCCGCGGCAACCGAAATAGCCTTTGAGTTTATGGCATCGAAGAATACGGCCAAGATCCAACCTCTGATTAACAAATATAAGCCGATTTTTATAAGAGAGAATGAAATTACGTGGTACTTTGACGTGTACGACAGTTTAGAAGAAATGAGCAAAAATACGGCGCAGTCCTATGTCGGAGAAGTCATATGGCCCGGAGACAACCAAAACTCGGGAAGCTACAGCGGTTCTGATTACGTCGACACCGACAGAAACGGCGGTTTTTCTCAGGGAGGGGGAACAGGCAGAATTTCTTTTACTGATTATAAAATGCTGACTTCCTCTCCTTCCGTTGATTTCAGCGGGAAAGCTTTTGTTGTGACCGTTGTTTGCGATTATCCCTTTAATTCCGATTTCCTGAAAAGGCTTTTCGGAGGAGGCAGGAACACCCCGGGAAGTAAGTTTTTGCTCTGGGGAAGGTCCGTGGGAGTATGCAGTTGATTTAAATTATATTATAAATATTGATGTCTATGTCCTGAGTTTTATTGTGTGGAGTTATGCTAAATGAAAAGACTTTTTACTGAAATTTTGAAATTGGCGCTTTTTATCGGATTGATACTGGGTGCCGCCTACCTGACCGGAAATTGGGATGCTCTGATCCGTCTCATAAAAGAAGCGCAGCTTCAGATTGGAAACTTGACTAATCAGGTTGTAAGTACGATAAAATCGGTGCTGTAGATTAGGTCTGTTCATGTATAGGAAGCGACCATAATAATCTCACCACCCGTCGCATTAAATTGAGCGTTTCATCTCGTCATTGTGAGGAGCGGCGCGACGCAGCAATCCGGATTTTAAATTTGCTTTAATTTGAGCCTGCAAAGATATTTCCATAAATACTGCGGAAGACGATTCAAAGAGAAATTGAAATCTCAGATAAAAAAATCCGACGAGTGGTAAGCATGAAGAGGTCTATTGGTCGACAATCTTCGCAATCACAATATCGCTGAATTTCGGCGGCAGATCGACGATTTCGATCCACGGCGGCGGAGTGTTTTCCATTATCATTTTGGAAAGACTTCCGGGTTTTTTATATTGCCCTTTGCGAATAAATATGTAGGAGCTGCCGGTCTCTTTTATTATGTCTTTTACCGTTTTTTCGTCGTACATGTCTTCCATTACTTTGTAGGAAGAAATTATCCCCCGGGTTTGCCGATGATACGGCGCTCCGACCACGCTGTGTTTCGTGTAATAAAGTATCTGCGGACCGTCGTTGCTGTGAGCCATGATCACGACCGGATCTTTGCTCAGATTATCGATCGTCTCGAACAACTCTTGTTTCGTATAGGAAGCGGAATTTTCCTCGGTTTCGTCGTCTCTGTGATCCAAAAAGGCGGTGAAAAATACGAACAACAGGGATACTAAAATCGTCAGAAGCATTTTTTGGAATTTTCCGAACGTTTTCGTAAAATTGCAGTTCATCACAAAATCCGTGATCAGCGGCAGCGAAAACAGTACCGAATAGGGCAGCATTCTGCAGGCCATTCCGGAGAAAATCGTGTAACAAATCGCGTTAGCAATCACGATATACCATAAAAAATCCGAGGAGGTATTTTTTTTTGCCAGCAATTGCCTGATTTTTCGGATAACGGCGATCAGCGTTATGCCGGCGTGCGCGATGAAAAAATACGTATTGCCGTTCTCAAACGGAGATTTCATTTCGGAAACTCTACTGAGCCAGATTTCCTTCACGTAATCGTCGATATTTGCGCTCATTCCGCCCAAAAATTTCGGATATACAAGCAAAAATACGGAGGCAATGATTGCGGACCAAACGAGCGCCGCGGTGATCCTGTTTCTGAAATTTCGTCCGAAATACACTATATTGACGCCGACAAAAAGCGCTCCGCAGGTGAACAGAACCGCGTGCGGCGCCGATATTTTGTCGTATTCCGCTGGGGAAACGAACGGAAAAATCGCCAATATCAAAAAAATAACGGGAATGTGCAAATTTTTCAGAATGCCGCTTTCGGTGAATTTCGGATGAAAAGTTGTGTAGGAACCCGACATCAAAAGAATGCACATCGCCAAATACAAATTACATCCGGAACCGGGCGCAAAAAAGACGATCAGTCCGATGAGCATGGCGATCATCAAAAAATTTACGTGGAGAAATTTAAGTTTTTTGACGTCGGAAAACGCATGAATAAACAGAATTCCGCTTGTCAGTAAAATCGGAATCAGCGTTTCCGGCGAAATCCAGACGCACAGAGCGGCCGATACAGCCGCCGGAAGGCATGAGTCCGCCCGAAAATCGTATTTCAGGATATTCGCCACACTATATAAATAAATAAGGATAAACAGCATGATAAAAGCGTGATGATCCGGCCGTCCGAACATGCCGAAAATTATAACCAGCGGATGCGCCGCCAGCAGAGCCGTCGTCAAAAACGCCTCTTCTTTCTGCATCAAGTGCCTGATGACGGCGAAAAACATCGCGACGGTGACGATTTTCACAACTGGGCTGATGAAAAAACAAACATAATCGATGGATCGGTTGATCGAATTCAGGAAAAAATTCAGTATATATATCGGAACAATCAGAAAAAAATCGTAGAATCGGGTCCAGTGCAGATCGCATCCGAAGGGAGCGTTGCTGCGCGCGATAACCGTATTTCCCCAGTCGTGATTCGCGAAAAAGTCTCTTATTCGAACTATTCGCATGTAATCGTCCGTATCTGCAAAATTCATGGAAAATCCGTTCATCTGCAAATAATACAAAATATTCGTGACGATACTCAAAATGATGAGAATCAATATCTCAAGTCTGTTTTTATAAAATTGACCGCCCAATAAGTCGCTCCGCATCTGTGTTATAAACCAATATTCAACAAAAACATTTATTTTTCGTTAAAAAAATGAAAATTGATCGCTTCTTCACGAGTGAAGTGCAACAAAGGTATTCGCCTGAGTAGTGGAAAGTGTCAGGTCCGGAGAAAACCTCAAACGGTGTTTTGTACTTTAGCACCTTCCGCGCTCGATTATTTTTTTTAATTTACCTGTTTTTTATCCGTAATATCATTAAAGTCATATTTTTTTGTAAAATTAATTGAAATTTAACTCTTGTCGACTACAATAACATCTGATACCATTTTGGTTATAAATGATACTTATTAACAAATTAAGGAGGACGGTATGGAATCAAGAAATATACCCCTAAAAGAGATGTTGGCAACTGTGTTGATGTGCACCTGTTTCGATTTTTCTGTGATCGCAATGAATAAAGGCATACTCATAGATGGAGTTGCTTCGAGAAATGGGCAGGAGCAGTGGAATTATACTGAGTATAAAGGAGGTCCTCATAGGCTATATGTTATTCGAAACAACGAAGATGCCGAAAAGCTGGTTGACGGATGTCCTTTTGAAGCAATACAGGTTTGTGGAGAAGTTACAGTACCTTTGGATCTGTCGAAGTGTAAGAATTTGGAGGAATTGACTATTAATAGCAACATTAATGGGTCGATAGATCTATCCAACTGTAATACACTGGCGCGCCTGACAATTCACGGCAACATTAGCGGATCGATAACTTTGCCGGAAGCTCTGTATTCCTTGGATATTTACGACAAACTTAGCGGAACAATAATATTCCCGGCAAGTGAGGGGCAGCTAATGGATGTATTTATCGGGTCCGATGCAGAAATTACTAACAAGCTGGATCTGTCAAATTGCAATAATCTGAGGAAAATAACAATTCTTGGCAAACTTAGGGGAGGAATAGTGCCTTCCGGAAAGTTCGAAAAGGTCACAGTCTCCTCTAATGCAGAAATCACAGGAGGACTTGACCTCTCACGTTGTACCTGGTTGAGTGAAGTGCAGACCAAAAAAGGACTTGAAAATCTATTAACGCTTCCGCGGCAGAGTCCATTCCTTATACATAGAACCTTAAATTAGTAATGCAGTTTTTTTTGGGTACATAGTTGTATGGCATAGACTGATTTTTTATTGATAAAAGAAATTGATGCCATACAATTTATAAAATATTCTATTTCTCGTCATTGCGAGGAACGAAGTGACGCGGCAATCCAGTACTCAAATTTAAGCAAAATTTAAAATCCGGATTGCCGCGTCGCGTTGCTTCTCGCAATGACGAGATGAAACGCTCGATTAAATGAGACGGGTGGCAAGATCAACGTTCTTTTTGATTGATAATTTTTGCTGCATCCGGTATGAAGATGACGTTGCGGTCGTGGCGGAATCGGTAGACGCGTAGCGTTGAGGTCGCTATGGAAGAAATTCTGTGGAAGTTCAAGTCTTCTCGACCGCACCACATATTAATTTTTAATTTGGAGACATTATGAATACATTGATAGTTATTCCGGCGCGCGTTGCTTCCGTTCGATTGCCGGGAAAAATGCTTGCCGACGTCAACGGAAAGCCGCTGATCGTTCGTACATTTGAAAGCGCGGTTTCCTCCGGCGTCGGAGATGTGGTTGTTGCCTGCGACGGCGACGAAATTGCGAATGTAATACGGGAAGCCGGGGGAAAAGCGGTTCTGACCGATCCGAATTTACCGTCCGGCACCGATCGGGTATTTTCCGGTTGGACTCTCCATGATTTAGAGAAAAAATATGACGTTATTATTAATCTGCAGGGCGATCTGCCGTTTATTTCTGCGAATTTTATAGGGGAATCGGAGAAAATTATCCGAAATTCCGACTACGACATATCGACCGTGGCAACCCCCATTAAAGATGATTCCTATTTGGTCAACAGCGTCGTGAAGCCCGTCATTTCTTTCACATCGGAAACCGGCGGAAAAGCGCTGTATTTCAGCCGCTCTCCCGTTCCTTCCGGAGGTCCGTTTTTCCACCACGTCGGGATATATTGTTTCCGCGCCGAAAGTCTGAGGAAATTTGTGAGTCTTCCCCAGAGCCCTCTGGAAAAATCCGAAAAATTGGAGCAATTGCGGGCGCTCGAAAATAACATGACCATCGGAATCGGCATAATAGACGCTGCGGCTCCGATCAGCGTGGATACGGCCGACGACCTGGCAGCAGCTCGCAAATATTCCGCATGAGCAGAGCCGGGAAAAAACACGGCCGGAATGAGGAGTGGATATACGGAAGACATGCCGTCAGAGCCGCGTTGCAAAATCCGAATCGGGAAATATTGCGTTTTGTAGTTTTGGAATCCTGCAGAGATTTTCCAAACGGATGCGGCGCGTCGGCGCAAAAATCGGAAATAGTCGATCGAAATTTTTTCAACGCCCTCTTCGGCAAAGAAGCGATTCACCAGGGATGCGCGGTTTTGACCGAAAAATTGCGGGAATATTCCGTGGAAGAATTGGCGGAGGACGAAGCCGATCTGCGTCCTTTTGTGTTTTTGGATCAGGTCAGCGATCCGCAGAACGTTGGCAGCATACTGCGTGCGGCGGCCGTTCTGGGAGCGCGTGCCGTGGTTGTACCGGAAAATAACAGTCCGACGCTCACTCCGGCGATTATTAAAGCCGCATCCGGGGCGGTGGAGCGCGTGCCGTTTATCCGCGCGGTAAATCTGGTTCAAACGATCAACAATTTGAAAAAACACGGTTTTTGGTGCGTGGGGTTGGACGAAAGATCCGACAGAAAAATTTCCGAAACACCGCTGAAGGGGAAATTTATAATCGTGATCGGAAGCGAAGGGGAGGGGATGCGGCGACTGACCCGGGAAGCCTGCGATTTCCTCGTAAAATTGCACAGTTTCGGAGATTTCAGCACTTTAAACGCCGCCCAAGCCGCCGTCATCTCTTTGTACGAAGTGCTGCGACAGAACGAAGCATAAAGGCGTCCGAATTTCCTGATCATTCGGAAGATCCCGGTTGTTCGGAAATTCCGGATTACTACCCGTCGGATTAAATTAGGCGTTTCATCTCGTCATTGCGAAAAGCGGCGCGACATGGCAATTCAGAGATTTTAAATTTGCTTGAATTTGAACTCTGAATTGCTCCGCTCCGCTCGCAATGACGCAAAAATATTGCCATAAATGCTTAAAAAGACGATTTAAAGGGAAATTGAAACTTCAGATAGATAAAAGATTCGACGGCCGATTCATGTGCGCTTAACGAATTTGTGTTATACTCCGAGCATCGTTGGTGTTGATTGAGTATGTTTGTATTTTCAGTTCTTCCTGTCGGTCCGTTCGCCGACAGTTTTTCCTATTCTTCCGAGAGTGAACTTCAGGTCGGAGATATTGTGGAAGTTCCGTTCGGACGCCGCAGCGTTACCGGAATAGTCACCGATGATCCCATAGCCGAGGGCATAGAATTGAAAAGTGTGTCGAAATTTTTGGGATACAATATCGGCAGGATAAATTACGATTTTCTGCGATGGGTGTCGGATTACACAATGATTCCGCGCGGAAATGTTCTCAAAATGATACTGGCCGAAAAAGCCGTGTTCGGCACTTCCGGAAAAAGTGATGTTCCGCTGCAAATCAATGAAATTTCAGTTTCCGGCGATATAAAACTCAGCGAAATTCAATCAATTGCTCACCGAAAAATCACGGAAAACGGGGCGAAACCGTTTTTGCTGCACGGAGTGACCGGTTCCGGAAAAACCGAGATATATCTCTCGGCGGTGAAGGATGTTTTGCAGCAGAAAAAGCAGGCGCTGCTCTTATTTCCGGAAATTGCTCTGACTCGACAAATTCTGGAGCGCATCGAAAAATATTTCGGATTTGTTCCCCCGGTGTGGAACTCCGACATAACTCCCAAAAACAAGAAAATCGTCTGGCAGAGAGCGGTGGCCGGGGAGTCTTGCATTGTTGTGGGGGCAAGATCCGCATTGTTTATTCCGTTTAAAAATCTCGGGATAATCGTGGTTGACGAAGAACACGATTCTTCCTACAAACAGGAAGAAGGGGGATTTTACAACGCGCGCGACATGGCGGTTGTGCGGGGATACCTGAACAAAATTCCGGTTATTTTGTCGTCGGCCACGCCGTCCCTCGAAAGCTACGTAAATGCTCAAAACAAAAAATACGGATACGCCTTCGTGGAGCGCAGATTCGGCATTTCGCAGATGCCGTCGATTAATTTAATAGATATGAGGCAGAATAAATTCAGAGGATTTATATCTCCGCCGCTGATGGACGAGATCAAAACCACCCTCGCCAGGGGGGAGCAATGTTTGATTTATCTGAACAGGCGCGGGTATTCGCCGGTGGTGATATGTAAATCCTGCGGGGAAAAAGTTGCGTGCCCGAATTGTTCCGTGTGGCTGGTGTATCACAAAAATATCGATAAACTGACCTGTCACCACTGCAATCACAAAATCAGTGTTCCGAAAAAATGTCTTTGCTGCTC
>JAISCG010000160.1 GCA_031265715.1 Holosporaceae bacterium
CTCCCTCTACCAATCTTTGCACGAGACCGGAGAGATGACAGAGTGGTCGATCGTGGCGGTCTCGAAAACCGTTGTACGGGCAACCGTACCGGGAGTTCGAATCTCCCTCTCTCCGCCAGCGAACGTGACGTTCAATTAGGTATTTTTATTAAAATAAATGCAATATGATTTTGCTTAAAAATTACATTAATCTGGCTACATTTAAGCCGTTTTCATCCCGATTTCTCCAAAAATCGTTCTCCGGTCTCCAAAATCGTGTGTTTGGAGAATGTGGTGACACGCGTTGTAATTTATTGAAAATGCTATATATTTTAAAAGCAAATGCACTATGGACAAAGCTGGTTCGGAGAATCGAAACGGTAAGCGGGTGGAATCGGAACTTCATATAATCGGCTTTTTTGGTTTTATCCTCTTTTTCTGATTGGCAAATTTTTCAGTGTATTTTAATAAATGCTCTTTGATTCTCCGGTCACGTGAAAATGGAGAATGGAGAGAGGTTTTTAGCGAAAATTTGGGAAAAAGTAAGCAAATATGTATAATTTTGTCTGAATTTAAAATACATTACTGATCACAAAAGCCTCTGTACCAGAGGATTCGAGGCATCATTGCATTGCGGTAAATTAAAACTCTCCAGGCGACAATAAAAGCTGCTGGCGGAGGAAGCGTTCGAAATAACGAAACTATTCTCCATCTTTGTTAACTATTCTATTCCGCAATATCAATAAGTTACTAAATCACGTTAACTTTTAGAAGCCCCCGCCCGGGCAAGCGAATAAAATAACAAAAACTACTCCTCCAATACCATTGATACTATCATATTTATACTACTCGAGAGATGCAAGAAGAAATAAATGCATCTGCTTTCTTCTGATATTTCAGCTGTTTTTAAAAAAACGTAAATCAGCGACAAAGAAATGGATTTACGCTTTTCGCTGGCTTTTCATCAAGAAAAACTAAACGCAGACTGATATCATATATTTTCCGTCGCTGATGGCACGAGAGTACAAGCCATCGTTTTTGTATTGATACGATCCGACTGCATTTATTTCTATCGTCGGAAATCCTTCATTTGAAATTCCAGTCCCTGTTTTTTTCAGAATAGCTTCCTTCAGTGTCCAGATGATGAAAAACCTGCTGAGAGTATCTGTTTCCAAAACCCATTTTTTCTCGTGTTCATACATAAAAAGATCCATTAGCGGAAGTATGTCGCATTTTTCATCAATGAATTCTACGTCAATTCCAATGGGAGAGCCATAATGAATACCAAGAACTGCCATGTCTTTGGAATGGGAAATATTAAAGTGCAAATTTTGTTTACCTTTCAAATAAGGTTTACCATTTTTTCCATAATCAAATTGGATGTTTTCAATATCAACTTTCAAATGTTTGCCCACTATTTTTTTACATACCGATCTGCAAACGACAAAACATTCTGCAACATGTTTTATCATGCGGGATGCCTTGTTTTTTTCCTCTTCATTTAGGAAATTCCATAGAAAATTATGCTCATCATTTTCAATGTAGGATAGATCAATCTCGTATATGAAGCTATTGCATAGTATCCGCTTCTTTAATCTTTTTTGTAATAGTTGAAACCAACTCATCTGCATGTACTCTGTTGAAGAAATGTCCGCCGTTATCAAAATAGATTACCTCAGATTGGGGACAATACTGTTTCCATAAATTCAGGTCGCTTTTACACAGCGGATCGTCTTTGGCTCCGGAGATGATTGTGGGATGATCGTAGGTCATTCCGGTAGTTTCATAATTTTCGCATATTTGCAGATCTTTTCTCAGTGTGTGAACAAAAGGGAGGAGATAATTTTTCATTTCCGAATTGTCAGCAGCAGAGTATCCGTAGTTTTCTGTCATCCAATTCAGCATCTCCTGATCCGAAAAATTTGTATAAAAATTTTTCCCCTTCCATTCGTGCGGAGCATCGCCTCCGGTCAAGCCAATCAGGACAGGTTTTTTCTTCATACGAACGGCGATTTCATAGGCCAATACGCTTCCCATGCTGTGACCGTATAGAACAATTTTTTTATCATTATATTGTTCGATTATCGAAAGAAGTTCTTCTGCCAGGTCATAAAAATTATCGACGCATATTTCGTTTAATCTATAGGACCGTCCTGCCAATTGTATGGGACATAGATCAATCCAATCCGGTACAAGATTCTTCCACGGAAGATAAAATTCCGCATTTCCTCCCGCATATGGCAGACAAAACATCCTAATTGTTGCAGTGGATTTGTTCTCAAAATATTTAGTCGGCATGACGTATTTTCCTAAAATTTGCTATTCAAATGAGTGATAAAATCGCCAAGCGTAGGATGCGTGAGAAAATCAATTACGCCTATTTTCTTCTTTATTGAGTCGGGAAACATTCCAATGCATTGAACGGCAGAAAAAGAATTTCCTCCCAGATCGAAGAAGTTGTCGCGAACACTCAGATGCTCAACACCCAGTATCTGTGACCAGGCTTTATGCACGAGCTTATCTATATCCTGCTCTTCGGAATTTCTGCTAATTGTTCTGTTTGAATCATTCGCGGCGACAACGTATTCCTCAAGTTTAAACTGTTTATATGAAGTATCCAAAAACCGATTTTTCTGTTTTGCGGATTCCAGTACAACATGGACATTTGTTCCCCCCATTCCAAGAGACGTAACTCCGGCGGTCATGTGATCTTCCGATTTTCTGTAATGTTGCAAAACTTCTACTTTGTCCTGCGTCCGCGAAGCCATCGGATTCAGCCTTGTGAAGTTCAACGTATGCGGCAATATTCGATCATATAGACACAGGCATACTTTTATAAAACTGGCGATTCCGGAGGCTACATCCAAGTGCCCAATGTGAGGCTTCACAGAAGTAAGAATCAATTTATCTTTTTTATTTCTAAAGACTTCGGCAAGAGCCATTATTTCTATGGGATCGCCTATTTTTGTTCCGGTCGCGTGAGCTTCAACGAAATCCAGGTCTTCTATTTCGGCTGCAACCAACGCTTCCTTGATAACATTAATTTGCTGAGGCAAACCGGGAGCAGTAAATCCTATTTTGTTTTTTCCGTCGTTTGTGATTGCTGATCCTTTTACGATAGCAAAAATTCTGTCTTGATCTTCCAGCGCATCTTCCAGTCTTTTCAGAACAACCGCGCCGTAGCCGTCTCCTCTGACAGTTCCGCATGCTTTTTCATCAAACGAGTATATTTTTCCTTACCACCCGTCGGTTTTTTCTTTCACCTGAGATTTCAGTTGAATATTGTTATTTTATTAACTTCCCCGACGCGAGGTCGCTTTCCACCAGGTACCATGCTACCAGAAAAGTGTCAAAAAATGGTTAATTTTGGATATTTTTTCAAAATTAGCGAATTTTTTACCTTTTCTGTATAATATGGTACCTGCTGGAGAGTAACCTCACGCCGGGGAAGTTAGTAAAATAACAGTATTTTACTGAAAATTTAGGGTAGAAGAAGAACCGACGGGCAATAAGGACGGTAAGCTTACCACCCATTGCACTTCTTACCACCCGTCGGATCTTTCTTTTTACTAAAATTTCAGCAAAATACTGTGACTCTATTAACTTGGAGCGCGCGAGGTCACTCTCCACCGGTTACCACGTTATACAGAAAAGGTAAAAAATTCGCCAATTTTTAAAAAAATATCAAAAATTAACCGTTTTTTTGACACTTTTTTGATAGCATGGTAACCGGTGGAGAGTGACCTCGCGCCGGGGAAGTTAATCAGTTT
>JAISCG010000089.1 GCA_031265715.1 Holosporaceae bacterium
CCGGTTCCCATCATGGCCTTTCCCATTTCGCTCATAACGGTTTTTATGTCGGCGAAATCAAGATTTATAAGACCCGGCATAACCATAAGATCCGTCACGCCCTGCACGCCCGATCGCAAAACATCGTCCGCCATTTTGAACGCATCCGCAAAAGTCGTGCGCTCGTTGGCCACTCGGAACAAATTCTGATTCGGAATGACGATCAACGTATCGACGTACTGCTGTAATTCATCAATTCCCTTTTCGGCGGTGCGCATTCTGGTCGTTCCCTCGAAATGGAACGGCTTGGTAATGACGCCGATGGTCAGAACTCCGTGCTCTTTTGCAATTTTCGCGATTACCGGAGCTGCGCCGGTCCCTGTTCCTCCGCCCATGCCCGCGGTGATGAACACCATATTACTGCTTTTAACATAGGAAATGATATCTTCCATGACCTCTTCGGCCGCCGCGCGTCCGACATCCGGTCTGGCTCCAGCTCCAAGTCCGCCGGTAATTTCAAGCCCAAGTTGTATTCGTCTTTCACACAACGACTGCAACAAAGCTTGAGAATCCGTGTTGGCTACCACAAAGTCAACTCCCTCAAGATTTGACCTTATCATGTTGTTTACGGCGTTACCGCCCGCTCCTCCGACTCCAAAAACAGTTATTTTCGGTTTCAGATAACTTTCCTGTACGAAAGTTTCCTGTTTAAAAAAATCTCCCTGCTCGCCACCGCTGCTATCAATACTACCGCTATTTATCGTCACCATGCGATCCTCTACCAAAACCCCTGCCGATCATGCTACAGCAGCAGTCCTGACTTTACAAGTTGTTTTCAATCCAAGCCAATGTTTTTTTGATTAATCCGTCCTTTTTATTTTTTTTAGACAGTTTTTTATTACGCATTAAATAATCCTCACTTATCTGAGCAAATTTTATCATTCCGACAGCCACCGAAAAATTATTGCTTATCTCTATATCTTGCACATCTATAAAATTACCCATTTTTTTTATTTTTATTTTTTTATTAAGGATCCCTCCGGAAAAATCTCGCATTCCTGTCAATAAACTTCCCCCCCCCGTGATGACGACGTTGCGGGAAAACGAATCCGTGAAATTGGATCTTACTATTTTTTCTTTTATCATTAATAGAATTTCTTCAACTCGCGGTTGAATTATCTGATTTAGCGAACTTTTCGGAATGCGCTGAAGATTTATGACGTCGTCATCCTCGATGACCGGCACAAAAATCGTATCGCTTTCGTCGCGAATCGAGACAAACGCCGCCCCGTGCAAAGTCTTCAATCTTTCGGCATTTGCCGGAGATATATTTAAACCGTAGGCAACATCGTCCGTGATATTTTTGCTGCCCGCGGGAATGACCTGCATCCCGCTGAATATTCCATGGTAGAAAAATCCTATCGACGTAGTTCCGCCTCCGAAATCTATCACAATCTTATTGCTCGAGGCGTCGTCCTCGTCGATTACACACAATCCGGACGCATAAATCGACGACACAATCCCGATTGCATCAAGATGGCATCGCATCAGACACATCAGCAGATTATTCAGCTGCGCTTTCGGCGCCGTAACCAGATTCACGCTGACGTTTAAAGTATCGCCAACCATTCCCAGGGGATTTCGAATCCCGCACAGAGAATCGACTTCGTACAATATCGGGATCGAGTGGATCACGGCTCTCTCGTCGTCTTCCTGGTTCGAATTATCGAGCAAATTCAGCAAATCATCATTGGTGATGATGCGTCCGCCTATGTTGATGCTCATTTTTACTATTTTAGATTCCACATTTTTCCCGGAAATACTCACGTAAACTGATTTTACGCGAAAATTGACCATTTTCTCTGCGTGCTCGACGGCCTTCGAAATTGATCTCTCCACCGCTCTCATATCGACTATTATGCCGGATTTAACTCCGTTGCACGCGCAGTACCCGACGCCGACAATTTCAAAACGCTTATCGTCGAGACAATTGGCGATGCAACAACACACTTTTGTGCTTCCGATATCCAAAACCGTAACAATACTGCCGACTTTCATCTTTCTATAAACCCGCTCATTTACTTTTCTTTGTAACTATAACACGATCCGGAATTCTCAGATCGATTGCATCAATATCATCGCTAAAAAAACCGTTACCGTCGGAAATTTCTTCCAAAATTCCCAGTGAGTGCGTTATTCCACTCTCCGGTAATTTTACGGTAACCCCTCTGTTTATCTTAATATTCCAGCGCCTTCTTCCGACTCGCACCGCAAAAACCAGCTGTTTTCGAATTTTGGGAAATTTATCGAGACAGCGCAGAAGCTGATCCGTTTCCTTTTCCGCCCCCTCCCCCACTATGATCGGAAGATTATTGCTCCCGATAACGCCGTCATTCTCCAGAATTTTCCCCTCGGAATCAATGAGATACAGCTTGTATTTTGACTGCAAAATCGCTATCGGAGTTCTTTCCGCTATCCTCACATACACCGTATCCGGGAGTTTTCGCTGGACGGCAACCGACTTTATCCACGCAATACTCTCCAATTTGTTTTTCACATCATCGAGAGAGTACGAAAATATGTTGTTTTTGTGCCTCAGTCCGGACATTTTCAGCAGCAGCACATCCGAAACCCGCTCGTTGCCGTCGAACTCAATCTTCCTGATGGGAAACTCGGAATTTCCGATTTTCAAAAAATCGCTCGAATGAAACTGAATCGCGTAAAAAATCGCCCCGGAAAACACCGCGAACAGAAACGTATTACTCTTTATAACAGGAACCAAATATCTCAACACTTCGCCCTACCCTCGGGGTTTTCATCATCCAGGGTATATTAAGAGAAAATATACGGTTTCACCACCCCTGAGATTACAAAGAAGTCGATAATTTCTCGCCCCCGATTATATGCACATGGAAATGGGGTACTTCCTGGCCGGAATCCGGACCGGTGTTGCTGAGAATACGATATCCTCTCTGCGAAACTCCCAAAATTTCGGCGACTTTGGTGACGGCGTCGAAAAACCCCTTCATTTCCTGCGGAGATGCTCCCGCGACAAAATCCGAAAAATTCGAGTACAACCCTTTGCTGATCACAAGCGCGTGAACTTTTTTCTGCGGATGTATGTCGTGGAACGAAAGAGCCGCCTCATTTTCATAAATTACCTTCGCCGAAAGCTTGGAATGCAAAATTTTGTAAAACACATTATTTTCATTGTACATGAAACTCACTCACTTACTTACATGCTGATATATTTACTCAATCGGACTCGATTTATCAAGATTTGATCCAATTAATTAAATGAGACGGGTGGTGAGAGTAATGATTTTAGAGGGGTGACTTTTATGTCTTTATGTGATACGCTTCCGCCCGTAGGCAACTTGGGGAACAAATAAAATGAAGAAAATATTACGATTAGTTGGGGTGTGTTGTTTTGGCGCAGTACTGGTGTCAGGCGATGTTTGCGGAGTGCAACAATCTGAAAAACAAATAGAATTATTGAATCCGGGGGTAATGCAATCAGCATTACTAAAATTAGTTAATGAAATTAAGGGGGATACCAATCCTCTTTCTTTAATGGAGGAAAAAACTAAACTCCAGGTTAAATCCTTTATAAAGGAACACAGTTTAGTGTTTGACAATGGATATATTTTTACTTCAAATGTAGATGAAGTTAATGAGTTTGTTCTTACTCTATTCAGAGGAGCCGGAGACTTGATAGATAGTTCCGAACTCGGTGGTAATTCGATTCAAATACTGGCGTCTGTTTGTCATTTCATTATACGAGAATTAACAGTTTTTAACTATGAGAGTGTCTCATTGCATCCGAATGTGTTGGTTGGGATTCTGGAAATCTGTTGGAGAAATCCCGAGCTAATGAAGATTGCCAAGTTGGTTGTGGATGCTGTGGAAGAGGAAACAGGCCATCATGGTGATACGATTTTCCCAAAAAATGCTGATTTTTATTTGGCTAAATATCTTCAAAATTTAATTTTTGAGGATCCCGACGAATATGACGCTGTTATTATAGAATGGATTGAAAAAAACCACTCAAAAAATTGGCATTGGAAATGGAAAGACCTCATTGAATTGCCTATTTTTAACAAACCGGAAGTTATTGCGCCGTTGATACCTTCTTTGGAAGGGGATAGACTCTCTTTCGGCCGTTTAAGAGGTACAGAAATAAATATTACTTCTTTGGTGGAGTTTTTAAATTTTGGTCATCGCGGCTTTAGTCGGTTTTGGCAAAGTTTTTTAAATGGTCCGGAGTGTCTTATTGAGTTACTGGAATCCGGCTGGGGGAATCCTGAATTAATGAAAAATGCCAGACAATTTATGGTTATGATTGATAAAGAAGGGGAAGGAAGACACCCTAGGGATTCTGGGGATGAACATAACGATGATCTTTATTTAGCTAAATATCTTCGATCTCTAATTTTGGAGAATCCCAGCAAATATGATCCCATTGTTATAGAATGGATTAGGAGGGACCCTTCAAGAAATTGGCGTTTAAAATGGAGAAGCCTCCTCGGATTGCCTATTTTTAACGAGCCGGAAATTATTGAGCCGTTGAGAGCTTTTTTGAGAAAAAAATATGTTAATTGGAAAGAGCAGGTCATCCCCGAGGCAAATGATCGGTACGCCAACTTAGAGTATATAAAGGAGAAAAACGCCCTCAGGACAAAAAGGCTGAACGCGATTAATAATGTTGATTCTTTGGTGAAATTTTTAGGTTATTCGAGTGACTCTTAGCTGATAAAAAAGATTTCTAAACTATAATAGATCTGCGGAGAAAGTCCCGCTAAAAACGCCCGAGGCTTACCACCCGTCGGATCTTCTTTCATCTTGAAGCCTCAGAAAAATACTGTTGTTTTATTAATTGGGCCGGCACGGGATCGCTTTCCGATTTTGAAAAAATGTTACTACTCAGCTATGCCAATAAATGCTCTTTGATTTTTTGGTCGTGTGAAAATGGAGAATGGAGAGAGGTTTTTAGCGAAAATTTGGGAAAAAGTCAGCAAATATATATAATTTTACCTAAATTTAAAATATATCACTAGTCGCAAAAGCCTCTGTACCAGAGGATTCGAGGCTTCATTGTATTGTGGTAAATAAAAACTCTTCAGACGACAACAAAAGCTGCCGGCGGAGGGAGTGTACCTCATCACGAAGCATTTTCTCCATATCGCTTTGACACAATCACGCAACTGTTACAGACGGTTACCGTTTTCCTGTTAACCTTTGTTACACTCGCTACTTCGAGTGGATAATGACGAATCTGAAGAATCAACAAACAATGCTCTGTCAAAAACTAAATGAATTGCCTGTTTGGCATAGGATTTCAGTGTAGAAATACGTTCGTCAAGTCTGAAGAAAATATAGTCGCCAGTGCGCAACAGCCTCTACGCTAGTCCATCGGAATTATCGTTGGCCATTTTTAACCGAATATGCTATAGTAACATTGTATTTAAAAGGTGAAACATGTTTGAAAAATCGACAATGATGTCGCTGTTGGATCCGAAGCAGGATTTTGTCTTCAAGAATATTTTTGACAAAGAAAACGGAAAACCGTCCCTGATTTCGCTTTTAAATTCTTTGTTCAACGAAAATCCGCGGATCAAAGACCTTCATTTTGACAATACGGACATCGCGAAAATTCTCGAGGAAGACAAAGCCAGTCGATTGGACATAAAGGCCACCGCCGACGATAATACGATACTCGATATTGAAATTCAAGTAAGAAATACCGGGGAAATTCCGCAGCGGGCGTTTCATTATCTGGCAAACATGATGCCGCACGTCGTAAAAACGAACGAATCGTACAAGGGGCCGCATGTCATCGGCATCTGGATTCTCGGAGAAAACGTGACCAATCGCCAAAATGCCATCAGCGACGCTTATATGACTTTTCAGCCGCAGGATCCGGATCCGTACCAAATTATGACCGACAGCGCGAGAATATTTTTCATAGAATTGCAAAAATTCGATCCGAAAAATGCCGATAAACGCAAACTGCGTGACGGATGGCTCTCGTTCCTCCAAAATCCGTGTTTTATGGATGCGTCATTTCTGAAAATAAAGGAAATTAATGATGCGAT
>JAISCG010000091.1 GCA_031265715.1 Holosporaceae bacterium
CAATTTAATGAAATAAAATTTTTAGAAAATGTTCAAAAGATACACCTGAATCCGGAAGAGCTTTCGATATATTCAGCCATTCCGGACGCCGAAGTGCGGGAAAAACTTGAAGAGTTCGTCAAATATGGCAAAAATCCTCGATTTTCCGCGGCTTTGGATGAAATTTGTGAGAATATCGTCGGTCGCACTATGTTTAAGGTGCTTATAACAAAGCTGAAAAACAAGAAAAAAATTATGCATATAGAGCCTCACGATGAAGACGGAAGCAAATATAAAAAATTTATTGTTTACGTAAATCTGTCTTTTTATGAAGAAAACGGCACGGGTGTATCGTTAAGAAAGTACTTTTATCTCGATGAAAAAGGAGAAATAAAGACGAAACTGAAGTCGTTGGCCGGATCCGTATTCCACGAATTCTGCCACGGATTGCACGATATAAGCGGAACGGATGTTCACGGAATTAAAAGAATATGCACAATGCATAAAATTGATGATGCATGGAGAGACGATGAAGAACTGCGCACCATCACCTGTTTCAATCATGATTCCATTTGCGATCACTGCTTCGATTTCTGTCAATCGTTTTTGAAAAATGAGCCGTTTCTCCCAAGGTACAGTCATGGCGGCTGTAGAGGAACCGCTAAACCTAAAGAAAAATATACCAATTGTATCTCCGCGTCACAAAAATTCATGGACGGGTGGAAAGAGTATATGCTATAAATATTAAATATTTTTTAGGAGTATTGTAATGAAAAAGCTTGTAATAACTGCTACTGCCGTTCTGTTCGGTTCATCTTTATTTGCTATGAAAACCTCTCGTGAGAAACTTGATGATTATGTTTGTGAATGGAGTGAAGAGTTTACAGCTCCGATTTCAGCCGAAAGAACAGATAGAGACTGGGACGAATTCTCCACAGAACCGTTCAAGGCGGGACTTCTGGAAGAAATCGGCGATGATTCTTTTGCCCGGGAGGCTTACGATCTTTTTCACGCACATGATTTCGTAGGACTTTGGAAACATTGTAAACAAAATAACAGCAATATGTTACCGGAAAACGCGGCAAAATTTCTGGAGTTGTCAGCTTTAGCGGCTCCAATCATCAATATTGAGGAGTCCGACAGGCCGCTTGCAGGAGAAATAGTTAACTTTGTCGGAAAAGAAAAATACAACTCGAGTTACACCTATATTCCGCAATTTCCCCGGTTCAGTTACGAAATGTTTTTCTGTGTTATGGTTGACATCGATTGTGGAGCAAAACCTCACAATGAGTTATTATCTCATTTATTCGAATATATATGTGGAGATATTTCCGATAATTCAGTATGGTCGTTGGTTGAAAAAGAACGGGCTCTTCTGAGAGTCGTAGGGGTTCGCGAAGATGACGACGTCGGCGGAACGGACTGCATATCCGATTTTGGCAGAATGTGGTTGAGTGACGAAGATTTGGGGGATTCCGTGGAATAAGCGGTGTCGGCGGCAGCTTGTTTGAAACGACTGCCGCTGTTGTTCGAGAATCAGTGTTCTCTGAAATTTCCCATATAACGGATCGCCTTTACTTCGGAACGGAGATGAAATTGTGTCGGGGGTTCAATTCCCTCTCCGGCTACCAGCAGCTTTTGTTGTCGCCTGGAGAGTTTTTATTTACCGCAATGCAATGATGCTTCGTATCCTCTGGTACAGAGGCTTTTGCGATTAGTAATGTATTTTAAATTCAGACAAAATTATACATATTCGCTTACTTTTTCCCAAATTTTCGCTAAAAACCTCTCTCCATTCTCCATTTTCACGTGACCGGAGAATCAAAGAGCATTTATTAAAATACACTGAAAATTAAGTATAATTTGCTGACACTCACCCTACAGACAAAGCCGGTTCGGAGAATGAAGACGGTAAGCGAGTGGAATCGACAAACGCTGATGCGCTGATATTTGATAATTCCATCCGGGAAGACGATGTGGCGGCAACAGTGGAGGAACTCAAAACGCAGGGCTTTGCGGAATTCATTTTCAGCGGCAAAGCGAGCAACAAGTACAACTTACTCGCTTTGTTTCAGGAAGCAGCTGGATATTTGGCGGCGCGGAAAAATAAAGATTAGTACAAAACACTTGTAATCTTACTTTCTTCCTTGTTTCGCAGGTTTACGCGACGCGGGTTTAGGAGGCGGCGCGGGTTCACGTAGCACCGCGCTATCTTCACGCGGCGCGGATTTAATCGCCGACAAAGGAATACCTGTCGCTGAGGGACGTGCTGAAATATACTCGTATGGAGGCCAAATTACCTTAACAAATATCCCCCCATCGAGTATCAGACCCTTGCCGTCTTTCTTAGAAGAAGGCCATTGGGGGTTTTCTTGATTAACCAATTCCGTCAGTGGGGTGCCCTTAATAATCTCCGGAAGGAAGCCGCACCATACTCTGCAGTGAGGCGCTGCGCGTCCACTCGCTTTACTCCCGTTACCTCCTACGAGATTGCTGCATTGATCTCGAATTGCCAATACGCTTTCTTCAAATTTTTTATAATAAACTAAAGCGTCCATTGCGGCATTAACACGCTCGTTAATTTTGAATCTTATAGCTTTTTCTATATAGCTCACTCGGTCGTCGATATTTTTCAGGTTATTGCATATTTCCTCTATATCGATTCCTAAAAAACTAGAAGCCCATAACGTCAGTTCACCAAAAAGGTCAAGTATGCTCCGATCTTCTATTCTCATAACCTGTACCGCAAAGTATATTTCATTTATACAGATTCGCAAATTTTTAATTCTGATCTTTCTTCGTTCTACTTCTTCCGGATCCAAAAAATTTGCGAGTTCCAGCGGATCTACAGAAGCCGGCTGCGACTCTTTATCATTATCACCTTTTTCAACAACGAAAAACGGAATATTTTGAGGGACAGAATCGGAGTTTTTAGGATCTCCAAAATCGTTTATTATTTTTATTATTTTTTCATAAATTTCCTCTAATTTTGATTTGATAGAATCTTCGCCATCCTTACCGGCCTCTGCAACCTCGATCAGGTCAGTCAGCGGCTTCAAAAATTCACCCTGGTTTTCAAAAAAATTCGACAGTGTAGTGCCATGTATTTTAGTCAGCGTTTCTTTGACAGCGTCCCGAATGATTCTGTACTGAGTAAAATTAATATGCGGCCCCTTTTCGAACGTCCCTATCTCGAGCGCCCCTATAAACCTCTGGGGCATCCCCTTCGGCATGGTCAGCTTCTTTTGGATAAGATCATATTTTGCAAATTTGGCATTGCCGAGCATCCCGTCAATAACTCCGACAACTCGAGATAAAAATCGATAATGACGCTCAAGATCAACGGTCGCCTGACCGACGTAAACTGTGATCGGAGGCGGCAGAGGGGGAAGTCCCGTGTTAGCCTGATATGCATCGATTATTGGCCTGATCATCCCTGTGATTTGAGCTTTAACAGAGTCGGGCAACCCGGGCGGAAGCTGATCTAAGATCGTACCGGGATCCTCTTTGCATCGCTCCATAAATTGCAGCGGATCACCTTCCATTATACTTCTCACCGCAACTTGAAAAGCCGGAAAATCAGCAAAACGGATTCCGTCATTTGCCGGTTCCCCGGGCCTAAGATCCACATTCGACAGTGCATCATTTATCCTCGCATGAAATTGTTGCGCTCGGATGAATTCAAGGCGGATTTGATCTCTAACTTGCCCCAAAACCCCCTTTATGTGTGTAACGTTTTTCCCAACCATTACATTATGATTTGTACTAATTGCTTTTTCTATAAAATCAGATTCAGAATACCCCTTGTACGGTAGCCAAAAATTAATGTCCACTTCATTGTTTTTTAAGGTGTTACGAACTTGTTGCATTTCCTCCACGGTTGCACATTGACAAGTACAGTTTACACTTAATAAAAAACAAAACACTCCTATTTTTCTTATATCCATCGATATCTCCTTAATTCAGCATGAATATAACAAAAAAAGATTAATATTTCTTTAATTTTGAAAATAGATATTTTTTAATCTGCAATTTTTTCAATGGCCATACCATTCTATGGTAGTATCGGACCACCCGGTCTTACCGCAGCGCCGTTAACAGGAATATCTACACAATTAGCTGCTGCCCATGCCTCATACCTGTCTCTAAGAGTTAAACTACCGTTTTCCGGAGTCGGAGGATCGTACCGCCCCATATCATCATAAAAATCATCGCCTCCTAAATGTTGAGAGCAGAACAACCCATACATTTCGTGAAAAAGATTCATTCTCACACAACTCACATGCTCGGGAAGTTCACCAGAAGATTTAACACTTCTCAAATTCTCCGTATCTCCAATATTGTTAACTAAATCAGTATTCATTGAATAGGATTCAACACATCCCCAAAAAACAACAAAAAAAAACTCCTTCATTACAACACCTCAATCTCTACGGGAAGTAGAATATACGATTTTCGGTGGAAAATAAAATTTTTCCGACCTTAATGTTGTTGCAAAGATTGCCTTAAATAATTCATTTCCAATCTGCAATTTTTGCAACAGCTGCTGTGACTTGCTTTTTTACTATATCACAATCGCATCACCATTATTGGGGATAGCTACGTGATTAGCTGCAGCCCATTCTGTATATCTTGTACGGAAATTCTTGTTACCGTTTCCATCATTGGGTGGATCATATTCACTAAAATCGTTAAAAAACGGATCTCCTCCTACGTTATGAGAACAAATGACCTTATACGCTTCGTGAAAAAGACTCATACTTACGTGGTTTACATGCTCGGGGAGCTCACCTAAAGGCACAGCACTCTCCAAGTTTCTCGAATCTTCAATACTACTAACTAAAAACCCGACATCCATTGAGTAAGATTCAAAGCATCCCCAAAAAACAACAAAAAAAAACTTTTTCATTACAGCACCTCAACCTCTACGGGAAGTAGAATATACGATTTTCGGTGGAAAACAAAATTTTTTCAACTTTAATGTTGTTGCAAAGATTGCCTTAAATGATTCATTTCCAATCTGCAATTTTTGCAACAGCTGCTGTGACTTGCTCTTTTACTATATCTCAATCGTATCGCCATCATTAGGAATAGCTACATGATTAGCTTCAGCCCACCTTATATATCTTGTATGGAAATCTACATTACCGTTTTCATCATCAGGCAGATCATATTCATTAAAATCGTTAAAAAAGCGATCGCCTCCTAAGTTATGAGCACAAAGAACCCTATACACCTCGTGAAATAACTGCATTTTTGCTGTATTGCCTTTTAGTGTATTAATTCTTTCAACTGCCATGGCAAGTAAAGCAGTTAGAGCAGCTCTAAGCCCAATAATCGCGTTTCTTTGTTCTTCCAATGCAATTCCAGACTTACCTGCGCCTCCGTCAAAATTATCAGCTATCATTTGCGCAAGCCCTCCGCCACCTTCATTAGTCAGTGACCTGTTAAGTGCTTCCAATGCTCCCTCAAATGCCACTCGTACAGCAGTCACGTTTCCTCCCGCAAGAGCTACGCCCCCAACAGCACGTGTAATACCAACCAGACATGCAGTTGCTGCATTCACTGCTTCTCTGACATGTCCAGCTTTAATACTTGCTTCAGTATGGTACCGACTAGCAATTCCAGCCTGTATTATTTTATTGTGAATTGCTGATCTTATTGCAGTAGATTTAGCAGCTTGCACTCTGTCCGCAGTAATATTGTTCTCAATTAAGCGCCCTAAATATTTTTTCAAATCAGCCACGCCAGGAGGAATAAGATCGGGCTCTTCCAATACATTTAGGCCTTTGCTCATAAGTTCTAAAAACAATGCCTCTTCGTCAGAACCAGGATCTAGGACCCGGCTGCCGTCAGCTTTCAACGGTATATGATCTCCGTCAAGATGAATACCTCGAGCGATTCGGAGAGCCTCCGCATCCATTGTACCGCCTACCAAAACTGCTGCTAAAACTGCTCCGCTAAATATTGTCTTCAAGTTCATTTTTTCCTCCTCTGTTTAATATTCTTGTTAAGACTCTTACATATTAAGACAAGATAATTAATAAATAATTAAAAAATCAAAAAAAATATAAAAATATTTTTTTATTGTATTGTGTGGAGGCGGAAATTGTGCGTTAGAGAAGGTTTTACGTTTAGAAAAAGAAATTAAGTATGTCTGATTTTGTTTGCAGTATGTAATTTACAGAGAGAGGAGAGGGATTACTCGAATAAAAATTCCGATGCTAAAAATCCCTCTTTCAGATTCTGATTTTGTTTACCGTCGGCTTTGAATAATACAAAAAGTTAGCCGATGTCTTTTGTACTTAATCAACGGGAAGAATAATATCCATTCATAGGCATTTCTTTACCATTGCGAGCCAACCATGCCTTATAATGGTCTTCAAACCCAGAAACCATCGACTCACACTCGGAAAAGAACATATCTCCCCCCAGATTCATCGAACATAAGACCTCATATGTAAAATGAAAGATCTCCATGTATTGCGCCTCATCTATTGGACGCAGTTGAGAAGGTGCGTCACTTGCAGTGGTGTAAACAACAGCTTCCACATCTGGTGTACCCCCCATAAAAACTGCTGCTAAAACTGCTCCACTGAGCATTGCTTTTAAGTTCATTTTATATCTCCTTTATTGAACACTCTTATACATTAAGACAAAACAATTAATAAATAATTAAAAATATCAAAAAAATATAAAAATATTTATCGCCCGTCTTATTTAGAGGAGATGTTTGTGAGATAAACGCTTTTTAATGAGTTTTTAACGCCTCTATTTCAGAAATGGAAAGTCCGGAAGAGCTTGCTATAATGTTTACATCTACATTGTTTTGCAGAAGATTTTTCGCTATTTCCCTCATGCCTTCCATTCTGCCTTCCGTTCTGCCTTCCATTCTGCCTTCCGTTCTGCCTTCCGTTCTGCCTTTAGCTTCGCCCTTCATTTCGGCTTCGCAGATAGCGGAGTTGTAATCGCACGCCCCATCGTTCATAATCCTCATTAATTCCCGTGTCGCAGGATCTGATTTGACAATATCGAACATTTTCACTGCCTCCTTTATTACCGGTTCAAACTCGCCTATTTTGTTTACAGCCTCAGAATGTGGGTTGCGTATGAATTCGACCCACCATGTGATGGGACTGTCTTCTCTGTATTCTTTCAATTTCAAAATCTCGATGAAATGAATTTCTTCTATATCTGTGAGAATTTCGTTGGTTTCATCTTCTCTCATGTGATATGTGTGCCAAAATCGGTCGTCTTTGAAGAGACTTTCCTCGAGTATGTTGATGCATACCGTTTGACAAAGCTTGGCGAAATTTCCTCCTTTCTGAAGCTGTTGAGAATACACCTCAGCCCAATGAAATAGGGAACGCTTAATAAAATACGATCTGCTTTGCCGCTGCAGCTCCACATTTATGAGCCTTCCGTCCGAGGCTTCTGCCAAGATATCCAGACGCACTTCCTTGCCGCCGACGTACTCGGGAGTCAGTTCCGTTTTCCTTATCTGCACCGCTTTAATCGGATTATCTTTAGCTCCGACAATAACGCTGTTCAGCAGATGAATCAGCATGTCCTTGCTGCGAGCATCGCTAAACACCAACTTAAAGAGCAAATCCTCCGTCACCGAACTCATACAAAAACCTCCAACAATCACTTCTCATTATACACGATTTTATTATATCACATCCAGCTCCATTTTGTCAAAAGACGAGTTCGTTTTCTCACCATCCGCCTAATTAAATTGAGTATTTCACCTCGTCATTGCGAGAAACGAAGTGACGTGGCAATCCAGATTTTAAATTTTGCTTAAACTTGAGTCCTGGATTGCCGCGTCGCGCTGCTCCTCGCAATAACGATAAGATACAAAATAATTTTTATTGTGTTTTTATGTATTTTGCGCTACATAGGGGAGGAAATCATGTATTGGAGAGTTTTATGCTCAGAAAAAGAATTTTTGTGTGTCTGGCTTTAGTTGTAGCATGTAATCTGTGGGCTGAGGAGGAGGATCAATCGGATAAAAAATCCGAATCCGTTTCGGAAAAACAAGGAGAAGTGTTTTTGGGAGCCGGCGTAAACATCGGCGTCCAAAAAACCTCTTCGAGTATAAATTCGGAGTTTCGAGACAGGTCAAGTTCGGTTAATTCTACGGCGTATGGCGGTACGGTTGCGATCGGCTATTATCATAATATTGGCAAGAGGTTCTTTATCGGAATCGAAGCGGGGGCGGATTTCGGGTCGGGGTCGAAGCAGATGCGAACAGGGGGAATGCTGAGGGCGGAATCCTCCTATGTTCAAAGCGAATTCGTAAAACGAGATATTTTGAGGCAGATGATGCATGAAACAGCCAATGCATTTGATACAGGTCTGGAAGCGGTAGGTATCGGAGAACATGCAGCGGTTGTTGCCCCGAATGTTTGGCGCGATTTTTTGTCCATATTGCACTACATCGGAGGCGAAGATGTTAATATTCGGAATAATTTTACGATAAATCCTTCTGCGCCGGGAGGACTTTATGACGGCGGATACAATCAGAATCTGAATGCAACTTTAGGAAATATTATGGCAAATTCTCGAGAAAGGATAACTGTTCTCGGAAACGGAGATTTGTTTGTAGGATTTGGGGAAATAAGAAGATTTCTGACAGAACGATGCGCAGTATGTGCTGCCGCTTTTAGAAATTTCGCAGAGCAAGACTTGCGTGACTTGTTGAATAATCCGATTCCCGGCACCTCTTTCGCAGGAGCAAATCCTTTAAATGATGTTGCTCTTTTCGTGTTGAGCAGTTTTTTTAGAGGAACGATGCAACAATTAAATAAGTTGGAGAACGTTGGAATAAATCCGGCCAATATGAACGGATACGCGTTTGCAGATCTTCAGGCCGCAATGAATTCTATATACACACCTACCGCAGATGATGATTCCGCCCTCGCTCTGCCCCGGGGAGTGAATGCGGCGACGATCAGGAATAATCTCGAGACGAAGGCGTCGTTTGAGGTGTGTCCGCATGTGGCGTTTAAGGTCGGATATTCTTTCGAGGAGTTGGGTGCGAGTCTCTATGTGAAACTCGGAGCGATGCAGCTGAAGGGGCGCGTGACTCCGGTGAATGATATTTTTGGGATGGGGGACGAGAAGTTCAACAAAGTGACTCCGTTTGCGGCGGTCGGAGTGACGAGAAATCTGGATGATCGCTGGGGAGTCAGCGTCGAGGTGTCGCATGCGTTCAGGACGACGAAGAGACTGCCGGATGTGAAAATTTTCCGATATACCATCGAGAATCGCACGAGTATCAGCAGGACCGGTGTTAAGGTTATGGCCGTTTATAGGATTAGGGGGGGGCTATTTTAGCGCCCATTCAAGTCTGAAGTGCAACAAGGAAGCGCAAGCATCAGTTGCAGAAGCGTCATGACCGAAGAAAATCTCAAACGGTGTTTTATATCCTAACACTTTTCTCGGGCGATTGTTCAATTTATTCTCGATTTCCCGTATTTTTTTATGAGAAACATCTTTGAAATCCCGTTTTTTCGGCAAATACTGTCGAATCAGGCCGTTCGTGTGCTCGTTAAGTCCTCTGTCGCAGGACTTATACGGTCTCGCGAAGAAAATTTTTGCCCCCGTTTTTTTCGCAAT